>JASFIG010000032.1:0-20414 GCA_050122795.1 Desulfobacterales bacterium | reverse complement strand
AAATTTTGCTATCGCTGCGCTCTCTCATTAAATTAAGATCGATAAAATTCCATAATTTTAGGCATTTTTACACATTTTAGGCAATTTAGGCACTTGCTATTATGGACTTCTTCAAACAACAGGATATCGCCAGGGTAAAAACCAGCCGGCTGCTGGGCTTATTTGTTCTGGCAGTCATAGCGGTCACGCTGGCCGTCTATGCAGTTGCACTAATCATTGTGTTTTTTCACCGCGCCCGCCAGCCGGGTTTGGCTGCTCAGCAATTTGATGTGATTCAGCCCGAGCTTGGATTCTGGGTGGTCGGCATCACTCTGCTGGTTATTTTTATCGGCAGTGTGACCAAAATTGTTGCGCTGGCCAAAGGTGGAAGAGCGGTGGCCGAAAACATAGGAGGACGACTTATCCAGACCGCCACCACAGATACCGAGGAGCGCAGATTGCTCAATGTTGTTGAAGAAATGGCGCTGGCGTCCGGCACACCGGTGCCGCAGGTTTACATCCTGGACCGCGAGAAAGGCATCAATGCCTTTGCCGCCGGATACTCTCCCAATGATGCGGTTGTTGCGGTTACCCCCAGCTGTTTGACGTTGCTCAAACGCGATGAGCTTCAAGGGGTCATCGCCCATGAATTCAGCCATATCTTAAACGGGGACATGCGCCTGAACATCCGTTTGATCGGGCTGCTCAGCGGGATTATGGTACTGGCCAACATCGGCTACCTGATCCTGCGCTCGCGAACCGGCAGCCGCAAAAGCGGGGCTCAAATTGTCTTAGTGGGGCTGGGCCTTGTCATCATCGGATTTGTCGGCCATCTGTTTGGTCGCATCATTCAGGCGGCCGTTTCCCGCCAGCGGGAGTATTTCGCTGATGCCTCCGCTGTCCAATTTACGCGCAACCCCGGCGGCATTGCCGGGGCTTTAAAAAAAATCGGCGGATTTAAGCCGGGCTCCAGGATTCGATCGCCGTATGCCGGTGAAATCTGCCATATGTTTATCGCCAAGGCTGTCGGCACACTGTTTGCCACGCATCCGCCGCTGGCGGATCGAGTGCAGCGTCTCGAGCCCGGTTTCGACGGTCGCTTTGAGCCCCAGAAAATCCCTGACAGCAAAAGACCGCCTCTGGCAGCACCTTTTTTAAGGGAAGCACGGGAACCGAAAACGCATCCCGCAACGGCTTTTGCCACGGGCGCGGGCACGGTCATCAACCGTCCGGGTGACATTAGCGCCCGGGGTATCGATCACAGTCAGGCGCTATTAAAGGTCATACCCGCTGACATCAAGGTCGAGCTCAGCGATATTTTAGGGGCGATGGCCGTCACCTGCCTGCTGTTGCTCGACGAAAATCAGCAGATCCGGGACATCCAGATGAAGCGATTGCAGAAGCGCGCCCCGGGCAGGCTTGTGCGGCATCTGACGGAACTTGAGGCGCGCTTTAAACCGCTGGACCTGCAGCTGCGATTGCCCATTCTTGATTTAGCCTTACCGGTATTGCGCCAGATGTCGGCCGGCCAGTATGCAAAATTTAAATCATTTGTTCAAATCCTGGTGGAGGCCGATGCACGGCTTTCCTTTTTTGAATTTGCGCTTCAACAAATCCTGCTGCACCGCCTGGGAGCCAACTATCAGCGCCACCAAAAGGACATCATTTATAAGAGCAAAACCGCGCTGGCTGCGGATGCCGTCAATATCCTTTCAAAGCTAGCCCATGTCGGGCATCCGCAGGAGACGGCCGCACGGGCCGCTTTCAACTACGGGTGGGCCAGATTGAATATCTCGGATCCGCGCTGGAAGATGCTATCGGCCGACGAGGTGTCGTTCGGCGCATTACGGAACGCCCTGCAGCGTTTTGCGATGGCCAGCCCGGGCGTAAAAAGAAGTCTTCTGGATGCCTGCGCCCACTGCGTGCTCCACGATGAACGGGTAACACTCGATGAAGCCGAGCTGGTGCGCGCAGTGGCCTATGCGCTGGACATCCCCTTGCCGCCGTTTCTGGATGTTTCCGTCAATTGACCCGGTTCATCCAGAGCCTGGACATCAATCGGCTGATTCAAGGATTCAATCTTTAAGGTTATAAAAAGATAGCTACTGGCTTCTCGCTGCCGGCTTCGACTCGGCTGCCTTCGACATGAGCTCAGGCCGAATGTAGCTCGTCGCAGGCTGGCAGGGAATGAGAAATGCAGTTGCCAGCGGCCAGCGGCCAGAGGCCAGAAGCCTACTGGTTGTTGGCACCTGGCTGCTGCAGGCTATGATGGCCATTATTTTAAATTGAAGAAAGTTAAGGAGCGGGCAGGATGCGGCGGGCGGTCCAGTAATATTTTCCCCAGTAAGTTTGATCGATTTTGGACACCGTCACGCCTTTGTTTTTGGAGGCATGCACAAATTCGGCGCCTCCCAGATAAATACCCACATGCCGCGGATAGGACGGCGGCCTGAAGAACACCAGGTCACCGGCACGAAGGTTTTGATAAGATACGCTTTGCCCCTGTCTGACCTGCAGCCGCGTGCTGCGCGGTAAATCAATGTTAAAGACATCTTTGTAGAGCGCTTTGACAAACCCGGAGCAGTCGACTCCACGGCGGCCGTTACCGCCCAGCTGATGTTGGGTTCCCTGCCAGCGCCTGTACTCCTGCCGCAGCCGTTTTTCGATTTCAGCGTCAACGGCATGCCTTCCGGTAGTTTGCGAAGCCGCAGCAGCAAGCGGTGTCACGCCAGCCGGTTGGGGGGCAGCCGCACATCCCACTATCATAGAAAATGCCGTCAGGGCGATTAACCTCAAAAAGCCTGATGCTTTGAACCGGTAGAGATTTATATACGTATGTTTCATGTCTTAGAATTGTTTATATTTGGGTGCATTCGTTTTAATTTGAAAACATTCTATGTTTTCAAATCGGCCGAAACCTGAATTTCTTGAATTTAAGGACGCGCTTTTGCCTGCCATAGTCGACAGGACGAAAGAATTTTGAGAAATAAAAGAGTCGGACAGTTGCCTCTGCCAAAACCTGTTTTAGCATTATACTAACATTGAATTTATACGAATGGATGAGCTATGCACACCACAATTATCACTCTGATTTTGGTCGTCGCTTTTACCCTGCCGGTGTCCGCCGATACCGGTCTAATGAATGTCAAAAGTTCGCACGATGTCAAAACGACCGCTGATCGCCTGGAATCGGTTTTAAAGGAAAAAGGGATGACCGTTTTCTTGCGGGTCAACCACAGTGAGGGTGCCCGCAAGGTGGGAAAACAGCTGCGGCCCACCGAGCTGGTCATATTCGGCAACCCCAAGGTCGGCGCGCCCCTGATGCAGTGCGGCCAGACAGTTGGCATTGATCTGCCGCAAAAAGCGCTCATCTGGCAGGATGAAGGCGGGCAGGTGTGGCTGACTTACAACGATCCTCAGTACCTGGCAAAACGCCACGGGATCGATGGCTGCAAGCCGGTGCTGGATAAGGTCCAAAACGCGCTCAAGAATTTTGCACAGGCGGCCACGCAACCCTAACGTCAAAGGAAATATCGCATATGTTTGATTGTGCCTATTTGATTGAAATTTTGACGCCCCTGAGATCCGATCAAGAAAACGTCGAAGCCAATATGGAGCGTTTTGCCGGGCGTTATCGCAGAGTAATGGATTCCGGCTGCGGGCTATCGATCCCGGACAACCCCATGGGCAAGCCGCGTTACAACGCCCTGGAAGCAATTGACAATTGCGGACTTGCGATCGATCCGCAAAGAATGGTGATGAACCTCAATACGTTTCACACCAAAAAAGAGCTGGATGCCGTGCTCAACAGGGCCTCGTCAATGGGTGTCAAATATCTCCTGGTTATACGGGGTGATGGTGGGCCGGACCTGTCCGCTCTTGACCCGCAGCACATCGGCGGCCGCAAAAGTGTGACCACATCCATCGACCTGATCCGATACATCAACACGGCCTATGCGGATAAATTTGTCACCGGTGCGGCATTCAACCCTTACAAGCCGATCGATTTTGAAATCAGACGCCTGCAGGAGAAGATCGCCGCGGGCGCAAAATTTGTGATCACCCAGCCGATCGTCGGCGGAGACCCCAACGTGGATCGGCTCGAAAATCTGGGCATCCCCATTGTCATTGAAGCCTGGATGTCAAACAATATCGGTCTGCTCTACAGGAGTGTCGGGAAAAAGACAGATGCATCGGCCGAAGCCTATGACCCCGTAAAGAACCTGAAGGTGCTGCATGACGCATATCCGCAAAACAGTGTCTATCTTTCGATGCTCAGCTTTAAAATGGACTGGAAGCCTATCCTGCCGAAATTATAGATGCTCGCCGGATTGCGTGCTTACATTCTGTATTTCTATTCACCTTTTGAACGACCCATTTTGCCCGATCGCTTGATTTCTGTTGGGCGGTCGTTACTTTATTGGATGAAAAGGTTAATGATCAACCTTGTGCGATATTTTGATATCCAAGCGTCTGAAATGGAGAATACATGATAATGCAAACCACATCCGTAACATCCGCAGTTGACCCGGTTTGCGGAATGTCCGTAGACCCGCAAACGTCAAAGATAAAAGCGTCTGTTGAGGGGCAGGATTATTATTTCTGCGCGGATGGCTGCCGTCAGGCCTTCGAGGAAAATCCTGCAAAATATACCGGAACCGAATGCGCCAAACCCAGAGGCTGGTGGGGACGCTATATGGCCAGATTACAGAAGGCCACCGGTGGCAAGCCCATGAAATGCCATTAAAAAATATCGGTAACTAACCGGTCGTGAAAAACCCAACCCGGGCAGCGCTCAGTGAGATCCTTCCCCACATATCTTGAATGCGATATATGTCCATTTCGCGAGTCTCGGTTGATGTTCTATGAATGATTGGCGCGGTCTTTTTGCAGATTATTCTTGGGATGCTGTCGTGCGAACTGATTCAAAAACGGAAGATAGGGTTTCAATTTGCTAAATAAAACTCTTGCAAAGATGTAAAGGACGACAAAAGGCGCAATAAAATTGAGGTCGAGCCCGCCCGCCCACTTGGGTAGTGTGAAAACGATATCCGCAAAGCGGCGGTTAAGCCAGGCAGCAGCGAAAAAAGCCGGCCACAGAGACGCCATTCCCATGGCCATGAACAGAAAAAATGATTTGCCGAAGGCCTCGTTGGCCAGTCTATTGATCCCCTTGTAAGCTGACTCATCTCCGGCTGCTTTGGCATTCAGCGAGCGCTGGTGATAATATTGGGTCTGCTCCAGATTTTTGGCAATATGCTTGCGGTTAATGCGGTAGGCCACTGCCAGCGTCAGCTCGCCCAGCAGAGTGGCCCAAAACGCAAGCACAAATGTCCCCACCCACCAGCCCAGCATCGGGTTTGCAAACCAGCGGTAGGGCGCGATGAGCACCGGATCAATGGTGTTTAACAGCCAGGTGATGACATCCATTTTGGTGTTTTAAAAAGGGTATCCGGCCTGGCACAGGGCCAGGCCGGTATATTGAGGTTAGCCGTTATTCGCTTAGAACGGCGGAACAATGCTGTAGCCCAAAAAGCCTTTGGTGGTATAGCGCAGCCCCACGTAAAAAGCCAGGGCGATAAAGATGATTTTCAGCACCTTGTCGGGAATATACTTGGATGTGCGCGGCCCGATCATGGAGCCGATGAAGATGCCGATCAGCTCGGCACCGATCAGGCCCCACGAAATGACGATACCTTTGCCGACCATGTAAGAAAAAATGGACACGATCATGCCCACCAGCACACACAGCGCCGAGGTGCCGGCCACCAGAAACATCGGCAGTCCGGCCACAGAGGTCAGAAACGGCACGTACAGAAAGCCGCCACCGATACCCAAGAAGGAGGCAATTGCTGCAATGAAGATGCCGCCGACCATCGGAATCCAGGCTTTGAATTTAAACTCCTGACCGAAGAAGGTGAAGCGAATATTGCCGATAAAAAATGTCAGGGCCCAGCCGATGAGCACCAGAATATAGGCTACAATTTTATAGCCACCCACCAGATTGATCCACAGGGCCGAGGCCACCACCGCAGCGACCGCCAGCCACATAAACGTCCAGGAGCCCTCTACGATTTTAACGCCCTGGTCGGCGGTATCGGCCTTTTCGGCAACCGCCTTTTCGAATGCCTGAGCCGCAGCTTTCGCTTCTTTCTTGCGAGCCGCGCCCCGCGGGGTGAGCTCATAGATCAGAAAAGCGCCGATGATGAAGACAATAATTCCGAAATATCCCAGGTAGGCCTTGAGCGAGATCTTGCCGGCGGTCAGCTCCGGTACCAGCCAGGAGCCGCCGACACCGCCGATTGCCAGACAGATGCCCAGCGGCGCCACCAGGCGCCCCATGCGGTAGTAGTTAAAAGATGAAATCGCACCGCTCAAGCCGACCAGCCACTGGTTGGAGACGCGAATCGAATCGGTGAGCAATTTGTTAACCGGATTGCCCTTGCCGAAGGACTTGGCATAGTCGGCCAGCCCGAAGATGGTGATGTGCCCCACACCGGCCATGATACCGCCGAAGGCACCCACAGTTGAGAATATCCACCCGACCCAGATGGCCCACAGTAGACCGATGATGACGTTGGGCTTCGGCGCACCGGGTATTCCCAGGTAGCCCTGCGGATCACCCGGTTTGATAACGGCCTTGGTCTTTTCAGCGAAATTATCGTCTTTAAGACTACTTTCGATGGCCCGTTTCATTTTGCCCGGCATGCCGTCGGGCGTCAGTTCAGAGGCCGATTGGGCCAATGCCAGGGTGGCAAATGATAACACAACAAAAATACCCGTGATCCAAAAAAATCTTGATACTTTCACAGTCCCCTCCTTTACATTTTTCCTGTTTTCAATTTAGTCTATCTGCAAAAACGATTGATATTCAGACGACAGAATCGTCAAAAAAAGGTTGTGGACGAGAGCAAAAGTGAATATATTTATTCCTTTCGTAAATCGCAAGTTTTTAAGCTTAAAAATGTTTCCTCGTGCAATCATAATCAAATTTTGACACCGTGAGTCCAATTTGCATTTCAAACGGAGGTAACCATAACGTCATGAGAGAATCGGTATTTAGCATATGTGGAATGTGCACGGTCAGGTGCCCCATTCAGGTTGAGGTTGAAGACGGGGTTGTCAAATGGATTGAAGGCAATCCCCAGGATCCGGGTATGGCCGGTCGATTGTGTGCCAAAGGCTCCGCCGGCATCGCGATGCTGTATGACTACGAACGGCCCCAGCACCCCCTGATCCGGGAAGGCCAGCGCGGTGAAGGCAAGTGGAAAGAGGCCACCTGGGATGAGGCCCTGGACTATATCGCCGATAAACTAAAAGCCATCATTAAAAAGGACGGCGCCCGGGCGATTGCCCTGAGCGACCGCGGCGGCCCCTTTCGCGATCTTCACCGCAGTTTTTTGCGCGCCGTCGGCTCACCCAATTATTTCAACCATGATTGCACCTGTGCGCGCAATGTCCAGCATGCCGCCCTGTCACTGTTTGGATCGGGGCGCAAAACCTTTAATTACGATTATGGCAACTGCAAGCATTTGATCTTATATGGCCGTAATGTCTTTGAATCCCTGCGCGTTAAAGCAGCCGCTAAAATTATGGAAATGCTCGATAAGGGCGGCAAAATTACCTACATCGACCCCCGGGGGGCCGGCACTGCCATGAAGGCCACCCGCTACTGGGCGATTCGACCGGGCACGGACTACGCGCTGAATCTGGGTATTATCCATGCAGTGCTGCGAGAAAAGCTGTATGATGCCGAATTTGTAAAACAGTGGGTGTCGGGGCTCAAGGAGCTGGAATCGTTTGTTGTGCCCTATACCCCCGAGTGGGCCGCCCAGGAAACCGGAATCCCGGCCGATGAAATCATTGCCTTTGCGCATGAAATCGCCGAGGATCGACCGGCGGTTATTTTCCACCCCGGTTGGATGGTGGCGCGCTATCTGGATTCGTTTTACGCGATTCGATCGATCTATATCCTCAATGCCCTGATGGGTGCTTTTGAGTCTCCCGGCGCGCTCTTTTTCCAGAAGGGCCCCGGCGATGTCGGCAAAAAAGGCCTCAAATCCCTGATGGATACCATCCCCAAGCCCGAAGAAAAACGGATCGACGGCTGCGGCTGGAAACACAAGCATTTTGAAGCCGGGCCGGGATTGCTGAATCTGATGTACCCGCACATCGGAAACAAAGATCCGTATCCGATCAGGGCCTACATCGCTTTTCGACACGATCCGCTGCTGGCGTTGCCGGATCCGGATGCCCAGAAGAAAGCATTCGACAAGCTGGACCTGCTGGTTGCCATCGACGCCAATTACAGCGAGACCGCCTGGTACGCCGATGTGCTGCTGCCGTCGGCGACCTATCTGGAAAAATCAAGTGTACTGTCGACCGGCAAAGGCCTCAAGCCCCAGTTTCAGATGCGCAAAAAGGCGGTGGACCCCCGTAACGAGGCCAAACCGGATTGGTGGATTTTCAAGTCACTGGCCGAACGCCTGGGCGCCGGCAAATATTTTGAATTCAACGATATTGAAGATTTCTGGAAATGGCAGCTCGAGGAAACCGGCGTCGAATTGGCCGATTTCAAGAAAACAGGAACGGTCCCTCTCACCGATAAGCCCATCTGGTGGGATCGCCTCAAAGACCTGAAATTCAAAACGCCTTCGGGTAAAATAGAATTTGTGTCCAGCCGGCTGGCCGAAAGCAACATCGAGTCTTTTAAACCCTATGAACGCCCAAAGCAGCCGGAGCCCGGGCATTATCGCCTGGCATTCGGCCGCAGCCCGGTCCACACCCACGGCCGCACCCAGAACAACCCGGTCCTGAGCGAAATCATGCCCGAAAATTCATTGTGGATCAATGCCGATGAAGCCGCCAAACTCGGGATTACCAACGGTGACCGCGTCCAGGTGACGTCCTCGGACGGCAGCCACAGCGGCACGATCAAGGCCTTTGTGACCGAATTTATCCACCCCGAATCCGTATATATGGTTCATGGCTTCGGCCGCAAGGTCCCCTGGCAGACCCGTGGTTACAACAAAGGTCTGGGCGACTATCGCTTTGAAACCGGCCTGCTGGATGTCTACGACCCGGTCGGCGGAGCCATCGCGCTGCTGGAGTGTTTCGTGAAAGTCGAAAAAGCCTCGTAACTCGAATGGAACCGGAGGAATATCCATGAGCAAATATTACATCTACCAGGACACGCGGCGCTGCATCGGATGCTTCAGCTGTGAGTCTCATTGCAAAATGAAAAATAATCTGCCGATCGGTCCACGCCTGACCCAGATTATTACAGTCGGCCCTAAAAAAGTAAAAAATTTACCCCGTACATCCTGGGTGTTCATGCCCTGTTTCCACTGCCAGGATCCGTGGTGTGTATCAGCCTGCCCGACCGGAGCCATGCAAAAACGCGCCAGAGACGGCATTGTCTTTGTCGAATCTGACCTGTGTGTAGGCTGCAAGGCCTGCATCACCGCCTGTCCCTGGGGAACGCCCCAGTGGAATCCGCAGACCGGCAAAGCGGTTAAATGCGATTATTGCATGGACCGCGTCGATCAGGGTTTGGAGCCGGCCTGTGTGACCAAATGCGTCACCAAATGCCTGCATTTCGGTGCGCCGTCGCTGAAGTCTCAAAGCCGGCGGGAACGGCATGCCCGGCAGGTGGCTGATTTTGACTAAAGCTGAATCGCTGGCTCCGGGTGATGCGCTTGCGTGCAGAATTCAGGCATCGGCGCGTCATCGATTTTCGGTCTGGGAGAAAAAAAATGTCCGCTCACATCTGTCCGGTTCACCACAGCGTCACAACGCTTGGTGAAATGATCGATTCGGGTCGCTTAAAAACCCCCCGCAATCGATGGACGGCAGAAGAAATAAAAACACTCATCAATGATATTGCCTGGGGCAATGCCGGTGCCGAACATCTGCCGGCTGTTGAAGCCAAGGTGCAGCAGCTCAAAGCCGAGTGCGCCGATGACGATTGCCGCGATGTGATCGCTTTCATCGAACCGGTTGTGTCTCAGAACCGGGAAACGTTCATCAGTCACATCGACACCCACAACTGCCCCACCGGCGATTGCGTCAAACTCGCACCGGCACCCTGCCAGATGACCTGTCCGGCCGGACTCGATATCCCCACCTATGTGACTTTAATCGGACTGGGACGCGATGCCGAAGCCATCGATGTTATCCGCAAGGACTGCCCTTTCCCCTGGGTCTGCGGGCTGGTGTGCACCCGCCCCTGCGAGTTTATGTGTGTGCGCGGCCGCATCGACACGTCGATCGCCATTAAAAATCTCAAAGGTTTCGCGGCCGAACGGGCCATGTCGGAGGGCAGTTACCGCAACCCTCCCAAGGCGCCCGCCAAAGACAAAAAAGTGTGTGTGATCGGTGCCGGGCCGGGTGGATTAAGCGCCGCCTATTACCTGGCCCTTAAAGGGTATGGTGTGCGCGTTATCGAACAGCATGCGGTGGCCGGCGGCATGTTGTTGCTGGGGATTCCCCGCTATCGGCTGCCGCGCGAAATTATCGACCGCGAAGTCGAAATGCTGCGAAACCTGGGGGTCGAATTCCATTTTGACACGCGTTTTGGAACCGATATCACCTTCGATCAGTTAAAAAAGGAAGGCTTTACGGCCTTTTTCTTCGCCATCGGTGCGCATTTATCGTTTCAGTTGAACATCCCCGGTGAGAAGGATTTTCAACAGGTTGTTGATGCGGTCGATTTTTTACGGCAGGTGGCTCTGGGCGACCGCCAGCCTCCCGGAAAAAAGGTCATTGTCATCGGCGGCGGCAATGTGGCCATCGATGCTGCCCGGACCTGTTTGCGCCTGGGATGCGAATCCGTTACACTGGCCTACCGGAGAACGCGGGCGGAAATGCCGGCTGACCCCGAGGAGGTCGAGCAGGCTGAAGAAGAAGGTGTGCGATTTGAATTTTTAAACATTCCCGTGGAAATTGTCGGCCGTCAGGGCCAGCTGGAAGGACTGAAATGTTTGCGGGCCAAATTGGTGACCGTCGAGGGACAAGATCGCAAATTTCCCAAAGCAATCGAAGGCAGTGATTTTGTTATGGAAGCCGATGCGGTGATTCCGGCCATCGGCCAGCAGGTGGATGCTGCCTGTCTGGAATCGGTGGCCGGGCTGGACTGGACCCGTCGCAAAACCATTCAGGTCAATACGGTCACCTCCGAAACCGGGGGCACAGGTATTTTTGCAGCCGGTGACGCCGCTACCGGACCGGCCACGGTCATCGAAGCCATCGGTGGCGGCAAGCGGGCCGCAGAATCCATCCACCGTTATCTGTCCGGCATACCCCAACCGAAAATGCCAGCGGTTCCCAGCCGCCGGGGACGCATCGAGTGGCTGCAGGTGCCCGCTACCACCAAAATGACCCTCAAGCGGCCCGATATGCCGCTGCTCAACATCGACCGGAGACGGACGACCTTTCAGCAGGTCGAACTGGGTTACTCGGAAAATATGGCACGCGAGGAAGCGCGCCGCTGTTTGCGCTGTGACATCTGTCTGCGCTGCGGGAAATGTGTCGAGATCTGCCGCGATAAAATGGGGGTGGATGCGCTACAGATGGGTTATTTTGACTTTGACCATCCGGTCGCAACCGATTATCGAGTAACCGAAGAACGCTGTATTCTGTGCGGCGCTTGCGCCACCAATTGCCCCACCGGTGCCATGCAGATGGCAGATCGAAATGATGAACGGGTATTGTCACTGTGCGGCACGATCCTCAACCGTCAAAAGTTGCTGCACTGCGATGCGTGCGGTACCGTTCTGGGACCGGAGCGCTACCTCGATTTTGTCAAAAATCGTACCCGGACAGTGGCCCGCGTGGCTCACGATCGCAAGCTATGCGATCTGTGTGCCAGACGGTCAACCGCCAAATCAAGCGCCGATGATGCACCGGTCTGAAGCTGACGGAACGGGTGCAACAGCATGCCAGCGCTAACAATGAAAGATAGGGAGTGAGCAATGGTATTTCGTCGCGGTCAAAAAGTCGAAATCTTCAAACGCTCCACCGATGAGAGCTGGGAAAGCTTTATGGATGCATATGTGGGCCTGCACGGCATTATTACCGACCCGGACAGCACCATCAATGACCCGGATGCCCTCGTGGAAGTGAGTCTGGAGGGCAAAGGAACCCACCGCTTTCCACAGGATTGCATTCGTCTACTGGAAGAATAACAGCGGGTTTACACTCAAAATCTCATTGAAAGTGTAAGTGATCGACCCATGAAAGTGCATGAATTGTTGCCACGCATATCCCGCCCGGTTTACACCCTGAACGGTGATCAAAGCGTTGATGACGCCATCAATTTGATGACCGCTAAAAAAACCAGTGCCCTGATCATCACCGAGGCCGATCATCCGGTGGGCATATTCGCTGAAAGGGATGTCTTCCGGGCCCATATTCGAGATAAAGCCGCGGCGTTCAGCGATATCCTGTTAAAAGATGCGATGACCCCCAAGTTGTTGACGGCCAAAATGGAAGATGAGGTCAGCGCTGTCATGACCATGATGATCCAGGCGGATATCAAACACATGCCGGTCATCAAAGAAAATGAGATCGCCGGATTGCTGACCCTGGCCGATCTGATCGAACACCAGATCAATATGCTCACAGAGGAGCTTCGGCACCTGAGAGACTACATCGAGGACCTGCATCATGCCGGGCAGGATTAGGAGAGCAGATTTACCACGAAGACGCGAAATCTATGAGGCACGAAATTTATACCGTGTTGTTTCGTGTTTTTATCCTTTCGTGCTTTCGTGGTTAATTGATATTTTTTGGTTCCCCGATAAATCGAGATTTACGCTTGGCTCCAACCGGCTTGTCCACGATAGTTGAATAAGGACCCAAAATGATAAAAATTACCATCGATGACCGCGAATATGAGGTGCAAGAGGACATGAGCGTCCTTGAGGTGGCCAGAATCAACCAGATCCCGATTCCGACCCTGTGCTTTCACCCCTCTCTTAAACCCTCGGGCTCCTGCCGGTTGTGCGCCGTTGAGGTGCCGGGCAGAGCGACCGGCCGGCAGATCACCATGCTGTCCTGCATTCTAAAGGCTAAAGATGGAATGGTCGTCAAAACGCAGAGCGAAGCGGTGCAGCGCGCCCGGACGCGAGCCTTTCGAAATCTGTTGAACATGGCGCCCCAGGCCAAACGTATCATCGCTCTGGCCCAAGCCTACCATATCGATCCGGGTCCACCACCGGACGGTTGTGTGCGCTGCCGCCTGTGTATCCGGGTATGTAAAGAAATCGTGGGGCCCGCTGCCCTCAAAATGGAAAAACGGGATGGGCGCAATTATGTGATGCCCGTCGAGGGCCGCTGCATCGGCTGCATGACCTGCGCCAATATTTGTCCCACGGATGTGATCAGCGCGGTTGATTCCGATAATGTCAGAACCATATCGATCCGGAATGAAATTATCGGCAAACATCCGCTCGAGCGCTGTGAAGGGTGCGGCAAACTGTTCGCAACCCCCAGGTTTTTGGATCATATCCACAAGCGCACCGCCGGCCACGTCGACACCAAATCTCACCACACCTATTGTCCCACGTGCACCAAACTGTTTTCAGATCGCATCGAGACCTTTAAAAAAAGACCCGGTACGTAATCATGAGGGGTAAGGCATCTTTCAGATTCAATGCGGCGTTTTAATGCGCAAAGCCCTTTTCAACCGGCTGCGAATGCTTACTTTTTCCATATTGTAGGTACTTGAACTGTATTATAGTGGTTGTCAAAAAAACGTTCCGATTGCAGAACGTTTTTTTGCTACAACACTTATGCCGCCATCCTTTTTTCGGAACATTATTATGACAAGCGGTATAAATGGTAGCATGAGGCTAGCTGTGAAATCAGAAGCTGTGGCAGAAAATTTGAAAGCCGAAAATAAAGAGACCGAGCAGCAGGTTATTGCGCATCCATCCTTCGCAACGGCGTTCAAATTCTGGCTGAAACTCGGCTTTATCAGCTTTGGGGGGCCGGCCGGGCAGATCTCGATTATGCACCACGAGCTGGTGGATCAAAAAAAATGGGTCAGCAACGAACGCTTCCTGAATGCGTTGAACTATTGCATGCTGCTGCCCGGGCCCGAAGCCCAGCAGTTGGCCATTTACATCGGTTGGCTGCTGCACCGGCTTCCCGGCGGAATTGTCGCCGGGGCCTTTTTCGTTATTCCGTCGATTTTTATCCTGTTTGCTTTGAGTTACGCCTATGCCGCTTATGGCACCGTTCCCTGGGTGGCCTCTGTATTCAACGGCCTCAAGGCCGCCATCATGGCCATTGTCGTGGCAGCGGTCATCAAGATCGGTAAAAAGGCCCTTAAAAATGGTATCATGGTGACCATTGCGGCCCTGTCATTTGTCGCTATTTTTATTCTTAAGATTCCTTTTCCGCTGATCGTTCTGGGCGCCGGTCTGATCGGACTGGCGGGCCGTTATGCCTTGCCGGCAAAATTTGATGTCATCAAGGGCAAAGATGCCCGCGATTTCGATGCGGGCTATGTGCAGATTTGCGAAGATCCGGAGGTGTGTCACATCAATCCGTCTATCAGAAGAAATACCGTGCTGGTCGTTGTATTCATACTGCTGTGGTTGATTCCGGTGGTTGCACTGTATGCCCTGTTGCCCCAGCGCGTTTTTTACACCGAGGCCCTGTTTTTTACCAAAGCGGCCTTTTTGACCTTCGGGGGCGCCTATGCGGTTTTAGCCTACATCGCCCAGGCCGGCGTCGAGCAGTATGCCTGGCTGACGGGTCCGCAAATGATCGATGGTCTGGGCCTGGCCGAAACCACCCCCGGCCCCCTGATCATGGTGGTGCAATTTGTCGGTTTTATGGCCGGCTGGAATCACGCCACCGGCTGGAGCCCGGTTATCGGCGGGCTGGTAGGCTCGCTGGTAGCCACGTATTTTACGTTTCTGCCCTGTTTTCTGTTTATCTTCCTGGGGGGTCCTTACATCGAAAAGTTCCGTGACAATGTCACCCTCTCGGCCGCCCTTTCCAGTATTACGGCCGCAGTGGTGGGTGTTGTTTTGAATCTGGCGGTCTGGTTCGGACTGCAGGTGCTCATGCCTGCTGAAGGCGGTTTCAACGGGTTTGCCGCTGTGATCGGCTTGGCCGCCTTTGTTGCCATTCAGTGGTTTAAAGTCGGCATCATGACAGTTATTTTTGCGGCCGCTGCGATCGGATTCTTCTGGCATCAGTTAGTTCTATAGAACCTCAATCCGCCTCAGGTGCACTGAAGCATTGGGGATTTGTGTCGTTGAAAAGGTATCAAGATAATTTAACTGTTTGGCATGGACATGATGACAAGGAGAAAACGATGGCTGAGTCTATTTCACCGCAAAAACTTCGACAGCTGTTAGAAGAACATCGTAAGATCCATGTGCTCGATGTGAGAAGAAAATCGGATTACGCAGCAGCGCCGCAGAAAATTGAAACCGCCAGCTGGGTGGATCCGGAAAAAGTGGATGAATGGGTTGATTCCATTCCAAAAGACCGGGATATTGTCGTCTATTGCGTAAAGGGGGGATCTGTCAGCCAGTCTGTGGCAGACGCCTTGCACACGCGGCGCTATCCCGTCAAATTTCTAGACGGCGGCATCAAGGCCTGGGATGAGATGCGGACCTTGAATCCCGAATAGGGGACCGCCCGGCAGGCTGCGGTTGATATGGCCTCAAGCAAAAATGCTTTTGCGACCATCCATCAGTACCAGCTTCTCAGAAGCAAAAGCGTTTTTGCGGCCATCCAAACCAAATGCAAAGCGGTAAAACTCGCTCTTTACGCTTTTTCGAGTCTGGCCGTTATTGATTCACCCATCTCGCCGAGCGCAATCCAGTCCCCCTGCACATTGCCGATGGTTAGAATCGGTACGGCCGCTTCGGGCGCATCACCGCTACTGGCCGGGGTGGGCCCGAAAAAAAGGCAAAACCACTGGTTGGGGGCATGCCATCCCAGATCGCCGACATTCATGACCGCGCCTTTTTCCCCGGGATGCTCCCCGATATCCGCCGTCGGCGGCCCGTAATACTCATCGCCCCAGCGACTGCCGCTCCATTCAAACGGCAAGGCAGCGGCGGCCGCCTTGCCGGCGGGCGTGTCGTTGAATTCGCCTTTGAGCTCGAGGTCCCCGATCTTTAGGACAATCGGTGTAGACATCTTTTCTCTCCTCCTTTCTGTCGGAAACAATAAACTCTATAATATTCACCGTGCAAAGTAAAGATAGGTAAGCCTCCAACTCGTGCAACTATCCGGTAAAAAATTGGCTTGCACCATAAAATGCATCATGGCATATTGCCGTCATTAATAGGGCATCTGACCGAAGGGGGTTAAAATGCTTTTCCAATCAGAAAAATCCCTGTCTCGTAAAGTACTTTTGTTAACATTGCTGTTTATTTTGGTGGTTGCACTTCATCCCATCGCATGGGCCAGCACGGCGGCTGTCACCCAGTTGACAAAAACCACCTCTGAAAGCAACAATCCGAAAAGCCAGATCCCACCGGATTTATCCCCGGAAGAAATCGATGCGCACCTGGCGACCATGAATGATGTTCAGGTCAGACAGGAATTGGCCCGGAAGCTAAAGCAGGAAGCCGCCGCGAAAACACTGCCAACCGCACGAAGCACACCGATGGACCTCTTTTATCGTTTTGCTGAAAGGGCTGCTGCGGTACTTAACAAAATCGGTTCGGTCTTATCCGGAGCACACGAACGCTCGGATCAATGGGATGCGGCCATCAATAAACTTTCCGGCGGCAAGGGCCCATCCCGATTAATCGGAAGCCTTTTCGCCACAGCCCTGATCATTGCCGGCGGCCTGATTCTAAGGATGCTCTTCGTGCGCGCCACCCGGGACATTCGCAATCAACTCCTGCAGACCATGCACCTGGGCAGATTGGAGTTCTTCGGCCGGGTCTTATCGCGCATGCTACTCAATGCCACCGCTGTGGTGTTATACGTACTGGCCACCTTCATTTTATTTGTGCTGTTTTACAAAAAAGAACAATCGGGCTACCTGATTGCTTCTGTATATATTGTCGTCAGCTACTACATAATGGTCTTTGCCTTTGCGGCCACAACCATTTTTGCGCCGGCAGCCGGCGGGCTGCGTCTTTTTCCACTGCAAGAAAGAGATGCCGTTTTTTTGCATCGCTGGATCGTGGGCATCGCCATCGTTGCCGGTATAGTGGCGGGAACGGGTGCTATTCTGCTCCGAGTCGGGATCAGCAACCAGCTGTATTTACTTATCTATAGCAGTGCAGGTGCACTTGTCATTTTGGCCCTTGTGATCATGATCTGGCAAAGCCGGCAGCGGGTGGCCGAAGGGCTTTTGGGCGATGAGGCTGAGAAAGATGAAAGGGTTACGTTGGGCCAGCGGCTGGCGCGCAACTGGCATTACCTGGCCATCCTTTATGTGCTGTTTATGGGCATCTACTGGGTATATGAGGTCTATCTGGAGCGCGGCGCTGACATTGTCGGACTGATTGCCAGTATTTTTATCATCCCGGTCTTCATCGGCCTGGATCAATGGGGCCAGCGCCTGCTGAAAATGGCTTCCGGCGAGCTGCCGGAGGTCGTTGATTTGAGCGGCGACACCCAGGACGAGCCTTCCGATGAGCCGCCGGCAGCAGGTAGTAAAATGGATATCCAGCACTATATTCCATTGATCAGCCGCTGCCTGCGCATCTTTCTGGTTTTATTCTTGTTTTTTGTGATGCTGCGGTTATGGGGCATCGATTTGCCCCTTGGTCGCCTGTTTACCCGCTCCATTCTCGGTATTTTGATTACCGTTGTGCTGGGTCTGATCACCTGGCAACTCATCAAGGCCCGCATCGATCGCAAGCTCAAAGAAGAAATGCCGGAAACAGATGAAGACATGGAAGAAGGCGGCGCCGGCGGCTCCCGTATCGGGACCTTATTGATTTTGCTGCGCAAATTTGTCATCTCGGTATTGTTTGTGATTGTGACCCTGATCGTGCTGTCCTCTCTGGGCATCAACATCGGGCCGCTGATCGCCGGTGCCGGCGTGGTGGGGCTGGCCATCGGTTTCGGTGCCCAGAAACTGGTTCAAGATATCATCGCCGGCATATTCTTTCTGATCGATGATTCTTTTCGGGTCGGCGACTTTATCGAGACCAGCGGCACCAAAGGCATGGTGGAGCACATCTCTTTGCGATCGCTAAGGCTGCGCAGTCCCCGGGGCCCGGTCCACACCATTCCCTTCGGAGACATGGGTACGGTCACCAATAACAGCCGCGATTATATCATTACCAAGCTGGATTTTCGGGTGCGTTATGACACCGATGTGGACAAGGTCCGCAAGATTATCAAACGCATTAACGCCGTCATTCAGGAACATCCGGAAATGGGCCCCAACCTGCTCGATAAAATCAAGTCCCAGGGCGTCAGAGAACTGGATGATTCGGCCATGATCATGCGCGTGAAGTTTAAGACCATCCCCGGCGAGCAGTTTGTCATCCGACGGGAGGTTTTCCGCATGATACAGGAAATGTTTGCCCAACACGGCATCGAATTTGCGCACCGCAACGTAACGGTTTACCTGCCGCCGGGTGAAGAGAAAAATGCTGATGCTGAAAAAATAGCCGAGGCCGGTGCTGCTGCGGCAGCCGCCGCCGCTGCCCAGGAAGAGGAAGACGCAGCCGCCGGGGAAAAACCTAAATAACTGACTTTGAATAACGAGGACGAGGACGAGTACGATAATGATGAAAGTCACCTAAGCTCGTAATCGTCCTCGTCCTCGACAACAATGTTTTAGGAAAGATAATGATAGACTAGATTTTAATAGGAAGTGCTGCCTTGAACCTGAGATCAGCGCACCAACCGATAGATGCCTTTGCCGATCCAGAACAGCCCCAGGCCGTCAAACAAATAATCCAGCAGGCCGGGATTGCCCAGAAAAACGGACCCACCGAATAAAAAGCCGATACCGATCAATACCACACCGGCAATGATATCGCCCACTCCGGAACCGCTCTTTTTTTCAGGTTGGGTTTCGGTCGCCTGATCGTGCAGGCCCTGCACCTCGCCACCGACCATGTGAACGCCGGATTGCGGTTGAATCGGCGGCGGGGCCGCCGGTGCGGCGGCCTGCTGATCCATATCCTGGATAACCTCTTGAACATCACAAACGGCGCCGGCGCGCTGCAGCGCCGATTGATACTTCATGGCCTGGTCGTAATCAACGTTGCGCTTCAAAACCACCTGGGGCGCTTCAAAAAGTTGATCAATTTTTTGGGGGTCGGCTTTAAACAGGTCGGCCAGGTTTTTTTTAACGTCCTCGACTTTGTGCCCCCCCGAGACGGCGCCTCCAAAAACGACATTAAATTGTTTCATAAAAGGATTACCTTCCAGCAGCAAATCGTAAATATAGGTCTGCATCCGTTGCGAAAGCTGCTGGTTTTGTTGTCGACCGTTCGGGGAAATACTTTAGGAATTTTTCCCGCAAGCATCATAAAGAAACATGAAAGTATTCGCCGCTTTGACAGTTAGTGGGCAAATGATGGGCTCAGGCGTGCATCAAGTTTTATGGGCAACAGCCGATATAAGATTCGGGCGAACGCCAAAATTCTGTATCGAAGGATTGCATGATGGATATGATCGAAATAAAAGCTCACCGGTCATGGGAACGGCAAGTGATCGAATATTTCGAAGACCTTGAAATTATCTGCAACGATTATAATCGTACGATTTTGCGATATCTGGGTAAATTAAACCGCCTGCTGCATGAAGACCGTATTGATCAGTCCGAATATGATGCCCTC
Organism: Desulfobacterales bacterium; assembly: GCA_050122795.1. Lineage (GTDB taxonomy): Bacteria > Desulfobacterota > Desulfobacteria > Desulfobacterales > JAHEIW01 > JAHEIW01. Next base: position 645 of record JASFIG010000032.1, on the reverse strand, counting down.
AATCGATGCCTGCTGAAAGCTTCGGAGGCATTGAATCAGGTACCGCGCTCTATCCAAGACATCAAATAAAATTCAGAGGTCAGATGACAGAAGTCAGATGACAGATTGATGTCAATAGAGTTGACCACGCATGATTAGATAATCATTGATAACAAATTTTTTCTGTTCTCTGTCCTCAGACATCTGTTTTCTGTTCTCTGTTATTTGTCCGATGGCTGTGTCGGGCAACGCTTCAAAATGCTCACGTACCAAGCTAAGCGCCTTGTCCGGTGGAAAGCTGTTGCCCCCAGGCCGGGAGTCAGGGCCCGCAACTGTTACTGGTTGACCGCCGCCATCCCTTCAGGCGGGTATCGATCCCCGCGCACCTGATCTGCCAATTCATTGAGCGCAGCTCGATTCTCCTCTGTGAGGCGACAGTCAAGTGCCCCCAGGTTGGTCTGCAGATTGGCGAGCTGGGTCGTGCCTGGAATGGCTACAACATGATCTCCTTGGTCCAACACCCAAGCCAGAGCAACCTGCGCTGCCACGCATCCCTTTTGGGCAGCAATCTCCTTGATCGCCTCCACCAGTTTGAGGTTAGACTCGATATTTCCCGGCTGAAACCGGGGCTGCATCTGGGCCCTGAAATCAGTCTCGCTGGTGGGC
>JASFIG010000031.1:0-21323 GCA_050122795.1 Desulfobacterales bacterium | reverse complement strand
CTGGATAATACAGAGCTTTTGATCACACGGGAATTCAACAAAATGGTCGCTGAGATTGTGAATTTGACGTTGAAATCTTCAGCGGGCCGCATGCCAAAAAACAGTGCACTTGCAGGTTAACGCATTAACTATTTTAATTACGCAGAACGATCACGTGTCTGCAAGGAATTATTTGGAGGTGTAAAAATGCTAAATGCCAATATAACCCGGGAAGCGGGTGTGAGTCGTCAGATAGACACGGCCAAATACCTTAATGATGTGGAACTTGCTGAAGAGCTGCTTGCGAATGCGAGTCAAAACGGCGGGCAACTCAGTCATGCAGATATCGTTTTTAGCCTGCGGAACTTTCTAAAAATGAAGTACTATCCGGTGGCGATTAAATATTTTTTTTCAGAACAAGAGCTACAGGAGTTTAAAAATAACGTAGAATATAAAACGGCTCTTCATCCGTATACGTTCTGTCATTACGTGGCGGCTTCCCGCCAACGCGGTGATATATTATTGGGCACGTCGGAAAAGCTCGGTTGCTCTAATGCAAAATACGTGATGGCCTGGAAAGAGCTGGATGACACTGAAGTCAAAAGCCACTTGAAATACGCCAGGGATTGGGATCAGGCCAAGAGGTTTGTCGAGACCAAGAAACGGTTGCCTGAAGGCCTGCGCGCTTTTGTAACCGCTCCGCTGCATAAGGCACCCTATACACCGGATGTTATCCATGGCGTCAGCGATGTTTTGCAGGCCTATCACCTGGGAAATGATTGGTGTGCCGCCTATGATATGCATCCATTCGAAATGACCATGACGATGAATTCTTCGGTTTGCCATGGATGCGTGCAGTGCCAAACCCTCAGACAGCCGAATATTACGCCGATGTGCAGCAGCAGCAAAACCGCCGGCAAGACCGAACAGGGCGAAATCAACTGGATCTGGCCCGGTGACCAGCTTGAAAGTACGGTTCGTTGGATGCTGCAGCGAATCGTACGGGATGGAGGGGTATCCTTTCCAAGAACCGGTGAAACCTATCCCGGGTTTGATGTCTGTAAACTTTGTAATTTTCTGGTTTTCAGAAAGCCCAAAGAAAGGAAAAAATAGGCATCAAAACCTATTAGCAGGCTGGCGTTTATACAATCCCTGTAGATCTTTGTATAGGGGAGGGGAAAATGAATGCGTCAATCAATATTAAAATGCCCAAATGGGATCCAGAGATGAAAGAGGGGAAAATCAGCCGATGGTTTATAAAAGAAGGAGAGACAATCGATAAAGGCGAAGATTTGTTCGAGGTCAAAACAGAAAAGATCACCCAAAAGGTGCCATCTCCAGGTAAAGGTCGATTATCCCAAATTTTTATCCCGGCTGGAATAAGCGTACCGGTTAAAGTTGTTGTTGCCATTTTGGCCGAACTAGAAGTTTAACTATTGGGGTGTTTCAGGAATAGAAGTTCGAAATTTTTCTACATTCAACTTTCTAAATTTAGCCCAATATTTCCGATCATATACCTAACTCCCCCAAATTTAGGTGCAATACGGATAGGGTCAATTGATGGCATGACTTATGCACCTATCAAGAGGGCAGAAGGAAATTGAGATATTTTTTCGAGGAGGCTGATATTATGCCCAAAGAAAATAGAACCGGACCCGGGACCGGTAGTGCGCAAAGGGGAACAGGCAACCGGGAGCAGGGCGCTGGTTTTAGTCTCATATCGGGGGGCAACTGCATATGCCTGACATGTGGCTATAGAGTCGCCCATCGATTGGGTCGGCCCTGCAACGACATAAATTGCCCGAATTGCGGCAGAGTGATGAACCATGAGCAAGCAACCGTTTCAAATGATCTGAACTTATAAATTAGCAACAGCTAAATAGCTCTGATATTTTTGTAGTAGAATCAAAAGTATGAATCTTACTACACCGATTCGGCCCTCGTGTCGTTGTTTTCTTTAAAAATTTGTGTCAGCTTTTTTTTTGGGAAAGGAAGAACCCTATGTTGGTTAAAAATTGGATGAGCACACCGGTCGTCACCATAGCGGAAGATGATTCCATGCACAAAGCCATTCGACTCATGAGCGATCATAGCATCAAAACGCTGCCGGTTCTGAAAAATGACAGGTTGGTTGGAATCGTTACCGATCGTGACTTAAAAAGGGCCTCGGCCTCAGATGCAACCAGTTTGGCCTTTTATGAGCTTTTGGATATTATTAGCAAAATAAAAATCAAGCAGGTGATGACCAAAGATCCGGTTACCGTTCATCCGGAATACACCATAGAAGAGGCTGCCAATCTCCTTCGCCAGAAAAGAATTTCCGGTGCTCCGGTTGTAGATGATCAAAACCGGCCGGTGGGCGTTATCACCAAAGAGGATCTATTTAAAGTGCTGTCATCGATCACCGGTGTGGATCGCAGAGGGATTCAATTTGCATTTGAAGTTGAAGACCGGCCCAAAGCGGTAATGGAACTAACCGATATTATTCGCAAATATGATGGCCGTGTGGTGAGTTTATACTCAACCAATGAAGGCGTTGCTGAAGGCTACCGCCACGTGTTTATGAGGGCCTACCGGGTTAACCGGGAACAGTTAAACAGTCTCAAGCATGACCTAGAAGAAAAAGCAACTCTGCTCTATTTAGTTGATCGCCGTTTCTTTACACGGGTTGTTCATAACATGAATTAAGAAACAACGCACCTTCAACACTTTATTTCTACGCTTTACCGCTATTCTTCGCAACACCTCCGCTTTGAGTATTCTTTTTCAAAATGATTCGAAATATTACTCCCTGATTAAGATCTATTGATAAATTCGAAATATTTCGAAAAATGTTTTGTTAATTTTTCAAAATTTTGGTTTCGACAAATACATGCAGTCATCTTGTTTATCCTAACCCATTGAATACAAATGAATATATTCATAGATCGGATTTGGCACGGCTTATGCTTTTAACTACGGCGAAAGTCAATCGATTAAGCCCCATTTTTTAATTTTTAACAATAACGGGAGACGTATAATGCTAGTCAAAAACTGGATGAGCAAAAACGTCATTACAATAGATGTAAACGATTCGATGCAGGACGCCATGAGGATATTAAAAAAGAATGGCATCCGCATGTTACCGGTGATGAGAAAAGGAAAGCTCGCGGGGATCGTCACCGATCGGGATCTAAAAAAGGCGTCCGCATCCGATGCGACCACCCTGGACGTTCATGAGCTGCTGTACCTTTTGACCAAAATCAAGGTCAAGGACATTATGACCAGAGACCCCATTGCGGTGCCGCCGGATTACACTATCGAGGAAACCGCTCAGGTGCTTCTGCAGGCTAAAATTTCCGGCGCGCCGGTGGTTGACAATAGGGAGCAAGTTGTCGGCACCATTACCCAGACCGACTTGTTGCGGGTGTTGATTTCACTAACCGGCATTGGAAACGGTGGTATTCAATTCGGGTTCCAGGTCGAAGACCGGCCCGGTTCCATCAAGGAAATGGCGAATATCATCCGGCAATTCGGGGGGCGCATGGTCAGCATTTTGACCTCATACGACGATGTGCCGGATGGCTACCGCCGGGTTTACATCCGGATGCAAAGTATCGAGCGAGAACAGCTGAAAACGCTCAAAGACAGGCTTAGCAGAAAAGTCCCTTTGCTTTACGTGATCGACCATCGGCAAAACCAGAGGGAAATTTACGCCGAGAAAATAAGCGCATAAGGAAACCCGCCATGAAAAAAAAGACACAGCCCAGACTTTTAGTCCCCGTCGACGGGTCGGATCGCTCATTCAACACAATCCGGTACATCTCCAAGATCGATCCTTTTCGTCGTATGGGCATTACACTGTTTCATGTATTCAGTAATATACCCGATGGATTCTGGGACCTGGAAACCGACCCCAGAAGCAGCTCGACCGTCAAACAGGTGCGCGTCTGGGAAGCCCAGCAAAGAAAAAGGATCGTGCAGTATATGGAGATAGCGGTCCAGTTCCTAACAAAAGCCGGTTTTCCCGCCGACGCCATCGAGGTCAAAATTCAGAATCGGAAAAAAGGTTTTGCCAGAGATATCATTCGTGAAGCACAAAACGGTTATGATGCCGTTGTCTCGCGACGGCGTGGTATGACCGGATTGAGGGGAATCGTGCTGGGCAGCGTGGCCGCCAAGCTGGTTCAAAAACTGTCGTTTGTACCCCTGATATTGGCCGGTAGAAAGACACCGGGCTATAAAATTTTGCTGGGGTTCGACGGGTCCGAAGGATCCCGGCGCGCTGTTGATTTTGTGGGCCTGACGATGGGCGGGGGTAAATTTAAGGTAAAACTGATTCACGTTATGCGGGGGAAAGAAGACAGTCGCCCGGAAGTTCAGCAGCTGTATTCCCCTGCGAAGTACACCCGGTTGACCCGCAAGGAGATAACCACCCAAATGGTATCAGCCCGCCAGAAACTTGTCGAGCTGGGATTCAAGGCGGCTCAGGTTTCCTCCGAGTTGGTCGCCGGCGCTTCCAGCCGTGCGGGCGCCATCGCGGCAGAAGCCAGGCAAAACGGATACGGGACCATCGTGATGGGCAGGCGAGGGCATTCACGGGTGCGCGACTTTTTCATCGGTCGGGTCACCAACAAAGTCATTCACGTGGCGCGCGATCGAACCGTGTGGATCGTACGGTAGGATGAGTTGTACGATCCAGTTTCGGTGCGCTAAAGGGGGTAGCACTGATGCTGGTAAAAAACTGGATGCGGCAGCCGGCGATTACAATCGAGGCCGATGATGTTGTGTCAGATGCAGCCGTCCTGTTACGAAAGCATGAAATCCGCATGCTGCCTGTAATGCGGAAAGGAAAACTTGTCGGAATAATCACGGACCGGGATATTAAAATCGCATCTGTTTCAAATGTACCTTTAAAGAATATGAACGGAGATAGTGATCTTATTTCAGACATTAAAGTCAATACCATAATGACCTCTGATCCCGTCACAGTTCCTCATGATTATACGCTAGAGGAAACTGTTGAGCAGTTTTTGGTACAAGACATATCCGGTTTGCCGGTCGTTAATGAGCAGCAAAAAGTGATTGGGGTCATTACGCGCTCTGATCTTTTTCATTTGATTCTCATCCTTACGGGCTTTGGGAAAAAAGGACTTCAGATAGCACTGGAAGTGGAAGACCAGCCGGGTTGTTTAAAAGAGATCACCGATATCATCCGCGACTATGGTGGACGAATTGCGAGTATCCTTTCTACCCAGGAAAGGGCTGATAAAGGACATCGCAGATTATATATCCGTGTATTTGATATTGACCAGCCCAGTTTAGAACATCTTAGAATTATCTTCAAAGAAAAAACAACGCTACTTTATATTGTCGATTATCACAACGGCAAACGAGAGTTCTTTGGAGAGCGGGGAAGGCAGCCGGAATGAAAATTTTTAAAAATGTGTCGCTGCGGATGAGACATCAGAAATAGCTGAAACAGCAAACCTCAAACGACCCTATTATTAGATTCATTTCCACATCCCAAGCCATTTTTTCAATCTAGAGCCGCGGTATGAAACAGTGATAATCTTGCCTATTTATTATAATCATATGAGCGTAATTTATATTGACAAAAGTGTATGCATTGATTATATTATGCTCAAATGAGCAAAATAGGAGAATGAAATTCCATGCCGCGACCCAAAAAAACCCGATTTGTTTCCGGTTATCCGGCAATTGCCGCGTTTGTCCCGCGGGGTATGGCCGTCAGCGGAGAGGTGCTGTTGACCCTCGAAGAGCTGGAAGCCATCCGGCTGAGTGATTTTGAACACCTGGATCAGGAACAGGCTGCCGATATGATGGGGGTGTCCAGACATACATTCGGTCGTATTCTGGCCGATGCCCGCGGCGTTGTGGCTGAAGCCCTGGTTACGGGCAAAGCCCTGCGCATCCGGGGCGGTACATATGAATTTCGCGGTATGGGTCGGCGACGCCGCAGGCGAGGCGGTCGGCGGCACGATGGTTAGTTGCCGGTGGTGATTGACAGCGTGCCGAAACAGATGCAGTCCATGCAAATGATAATCTTGAATAATCATAATTTTTTTCAGAGAGGAGGTGAACGTTATGCCCCGAGGAGATGGAACCGGCCCGCAGGGCCAGGGCTCACGGACCGGAAAAGGCCGCGGCAAGCGTAACCCGCAAGACCCATCGTCCAAATCGCAAAACCCGGGCGGCAGGGGGTCCGGCCGCAGAGGCGGTCGAGGTCGCGGGCAGGGTGGTTGGCAAGGCTCCGGCAAAGGCCGGGGTAAGCGATCTTAACAATTTTAACCATTTGACTGTTTAATGAACAGGCAATTTCAGAGGAGGTGATTTAAATGCCCGGATTTGATCGAAGCGGTCCCATGGGCGCCGGTCCCATGACCGGCGGCAGAAGGGGCCTGTGCAATCCTGCAACCGCGCGCGATGCCAGCCCGTTTACCGGCGGTTACGGCGGCGGCTTTGGATTTCGCGGCGGATTCGGCCGCGGCAGGGGACGGCGCCGGGGTTTTGGTCGTGGATATGGATGGATTCCGGCAGCTGCCGGCCCCGCGGGTGCGGTTGATAGCGGCGCAGAGCTTGCGGCGCTGCGCGATGAGGCCGATTACCTGAAAGAATCCCTGGATGACGTCAAGCGGCGCATCGTGGAACTGGAACAAAAGCCGGTTGATGAATCATAGCGTATTTTCCGCAGGGGGCGATGGTCGCTTAAGCACAGCAGCAGGGGTGGTGCATTTGCCCACCCCTTTAATCTGTTGCACCATATGAACTGGCAGATCTGAAAATGACGCCCGTCATTGCCGGCTCAGGTGAATCATTTTCGAGGAAACAGCTTTTTCCAGGGCGCGCGTTGATTGTCCTGATAATTTCTTAAGGCCCGATACAGAGCGCCGACCGCCAGCTCGGCGCAATGAAAATTTTCTACAGGCAGGCTTTCCAGGTAAGCGATCACATCTTCCGGGGTGAGCTCCCAGGCCGTTTCGATATCGCATCCTTCGACTAATTCGGCCACCGTGTTGGCACAGGCGTTGGTGTTCATGCAGCCATCGGTTTGATAGGCTACCGATTGGATGCGGCCGTCCCGCACCATCAGGTAGATTTCGACGGTGTCGGCGCAATCGCCGGTTCTTTTGCCGTACCCATCGGGACAGGCGATGACCGCGCGCCGGTCGTTACGATAGGCCATTTCCAGATAACGCAGCGAGTGGTCCTGCCAGAAATCAAATTCCTTTGCCACCATTGCATTCCTATACGGCGATGATCTCTGCTGCCGGGGCAGCAGGGTTTTGGTTGAAATTGTATGCCGGTAGGCGGGCTGCCGGTTGTGTAGGCCCTATGATTTAATGGTCTTTGCCGCAGCAGCTTCCGGGGCCGGCGCAATCGGCCTGAAGGGGCTGCGAACCGCAGCAGCCCGTGTCGCCCGCCCCGGGCAATCGCGTTTGAGATGTTCCCGAGTAAGACGAATGGGCGGATATGAGCTTCTCCAGTTTAAGGCTGTCGCAATGCGGGCAGCGGGGTGGCTCGGTTGCTGTTTTCATCAACAACTCACTGACCCGGCCGCAATTTTCGCATCGATATTCGAACAAGGGCATGCGTTTCCTCCAGTTCGTTACTTTAAACCCAGTGACCTTCGACGTCGGCTTCGGTGGCCGTTTCCAGTTTCCCATCTTTAAACTGGGCGATGACATCCGCCACCGTGCCGTGAGCGCCGGTCATGACCTGAACGCCGGCCTTTTGCAGGACCTTAAAGGCTTTGGGCCCGCAATGGCCGGTAATTAAAACATCCACCTTTTGATCGGCGACGGTCACGGCTGCCTGTATGCCGGCCCCCTGGGGCAGATCGAGATTTTGTTGGTTTTCGACCACCTCAAAAGCCATGGATTCAGGATCGGCAATGATAAAATACTGTGCCCGGCCGAATCGCGGATCCAGGTTCGCACCCAATTCCCTGCCCGCGGCGCTAATTGCAATTCTCATGTGTTGATTTCCTTTTCCGGTCGGTTTATTTGCGGCCATGCCGCTATCGATCGGTATGACACGGTCACATAAAGAGCGGATTTATTATAAGCATATGCTCATAAAAAATAGAGAATTACCGACGGGTTGTCAAGTGTTTTTTACATGTGAATGCTGGGTCGCAGGGCTGATGTGTTCACAGACTTGTATCCAAAACCAAAAAAGCATAACATCAGCTTACGCCTTGTGAAATATGCGGCACCGAATTGAAGACATGCAATACTTTACCTGAACCCGGTATATTTACGCTTTGGTTACATGAAACGGAGGGCAAACAGGATGAGATTAAACCATATGATTACTGCCGTGGACACCCATGCAGGCACGCCCATGCGCGTCATCACGGGCGGGATCGTCGATGTGCCGGGTGCAACCATTTTTGAGAAAATGCAATGGCTGCAAGCCGAAGGTGACGGACTCCGCCGCCGAATGCTGCGCGAGCCGCGCGGCTATCCGGCTATGTGTTGTAACCTGATTTTACCTCCCTCTGATCCGGAGGCCGACGCCGGTTTCGTCATTATGGAGCAGACGGAGTACCCGGCAATGTCAGGTGGCAATACAATTGCGGTTGCCACCGTTTTGCTGGAAACCGGCATGCTGCCAATGCAAGAACCGCTGACAGAACTTTTACTGGAATCACCGGCCGGCCTAATCCCGATTCGAGCGGAATGCGCGCAGGGTAAGGTGACTCAGGTTACGTTCAAAAATGTTCCGGCATTTGCCATCCACCTGGATGCTGAAATCAATGTTCCCCATCTGGGTGAGGCCCGGGTGGATGTGGCATGGGGCGGTATGTTTTATGTGATCGCAGAAGCCGATCAATTTGAACTTGAATTGACGGCTCAAAATGGTGCCGAAATTGCTCGAATTGGCGAAATGCTTCGGGCAGCCGCGAGTGAACAGTTGCCGGTGGTCCATCCTGAAAATCCAGAATTTCGCAATGTCAGCATCTCGCTATTATCCTCTCCGCCGACGCATCCGCAAGCCCACCTTAAAAATGCCGTTACGATGTCAACAGGAGTCGTTGACTGGGGTCGGCCGGCAACCTGGACGGGCGCAATCGACCGATGCCCATGCGGAACGGGCACCTGCGCCAAAATGGCGGTGCTGCACGCCCGCGGTGAGCTGGCGCTTGATGAAGATTTTCGCCATGAGGGTATACTCGGTACCATTTTCACGGGGCGCCTCACAGGGGAGACAAAAGTCGGTGCATATGAGGCGGTAATTCCGACAATCGGCGGCCAGGCCTGGATTACTGGCTTTACAAATTATGTCGTCGATCCCACCGATCCTTTCCCGGATGGCTTTACGGTAGGGGATTTGTGGGCATAACGCGTTGCGACCGAAGACCGGGATCGGGTCATCGTGTGAGGGCCGGTACAGAATGGCGGTTTAATTCGGCTGGCACATAAAAATTGGGGCAACGCCCCGCTGCCATAATGGCCTTTTTTGGCGCTTGCAAAAGAAGGTGGATTTGCATATGCATGGTGGTGATCATTTAACAGGTCGTTTATTTTGATATAGGAGCGTACTATGGCGGTTGGTTGGACCCGGGATGGGGGTGTGCAGGATCAGATAGACGCCAGTGTCAAAGATGCTGTAAAGCGGGCCAGGAGTCGCCTGCCGGATGGCGAGAGTTTAACCCACTGTGAGGAATGTGAGGCCGCTATTCCCGAAGCCCGGCGCAAAGCAATCCCGGGTGTGCGCCTGTGCGTTGACTGCCAGTCAGCGCTTGAGAAACAGCAGACCCCGCCCACGGGTTTCAACCGCCGCGGCAGCAAAGACAGCCAGTTGAAGTGACCTGCTTCTCATAATTGAGCGATTTTTTAAAAGCAGAATTGTATTTAAACACGAAGGGCGCAACCGCAAGGTGGCGCCTTTCAAGATAAATATATGCTTAATTTTCTGTTATATGCCGGCGCGGCGCTGATCTGGGGCTCCACCTGGCTGGCGATCAAATTGCAACTGACCCAGGTACCGCCGATCCTGTCGGTCTCCTACCGCTTCTGTTTGGCGTCCCTTATTCTGCTGGCGTATTGCCGCCTCACCAGGAAACAGCTGACTTTTTCCAGGCGCGATCACGGGTTTATGGCGCTGCAGGGCGTCACGCTATTCGGCCTCAGTTACTGCGGCAGCTATCTGGCCACCGCATTCATGACCAGCGGCCTGGTGGCCGTAGTCTTTTCAACCATTTTGATGTGGAACATCTTGAATTTACGCATCTTCATGGGCCAGCCGGTGGCCTGGCGTGCCTTTTGGGGCGGCATCCTTGGGCTTTGCGGTATCGGAATCGTTTTCCGGCATGATCTGGCCACCTTCGCGGCCACGCGGGGATTGATCGGGTTGATGATTGCCATTGCCGGTGCCTATCTGGCCTCGGTCGGCAATATCGTCAGCTCCCGCAACACCAAAAAGGGAATACCCGTCACCCAGGCCAATGCTTTCGGGATGGGATACGGCGGGCTGCTGACATTGTTTATCCATTTCGCCATGGGCGGCAGCCTGAGCATGGACTGGACCATTGGCTACCTGGGTCCGATGCTCTATTTAACCCTATTCGGGTCGATTGTGGCTTTTGGCTGCTACATGCTCCTGATCGGCCGCATCGGCGCTGAATACGCGGCCTATGTAACACTGCTGATGCCGATTATAGCGCTCATCCTGTCGACACTGTTTGAAGGGTATCTGTGGAGCGCCAATGCTGTGATCGGGGTGGCCCTGGTGCTGGCCGGCAACCTGATTATCCTTACGCCGCAACTGACATTCCAGCGGATAAAGGCGCGGGTTAAAGCGCGTGAGGCTGTTGCTAAAGCGGACTGATTGGTTATCTGCGGTTGCAAAATATTGACGGGTTGCGTAAGCATTATAAGGTCGAAAATGCTACGGATTCATTTATTTGCTACCTATTCATCAAAGGAAGGGGAAGGCGCATGACCCAAATCACAGTGCAGGAAAAGTTAAAAAGCGCAGCGGGTGTTATTTGTAAACAGGGGATGGTTCAATTTTCGCTGAGTGACACGGCGATCGCCATCGTTGCGTCTGTTGTCGGCAACAATGAAGATGAACTTGACCTGATATACGCATTCCGCGAAAAGCCCTCTCAAACAACGGACCAGCTCGTGGAATCCAGTGGATTTTCGATGAAAAAAGTCGAGCAGTTGGCAACACGCCTTGCCAAAAAAGGGCTGATTTTCAATCAGCCCAGTTCCGCCGGAATCATGGTCTACAGGCTTCTGCCGTTCATGCTGGTGGGGGTGATGGAATATAAATTCATGGTGGAACTAACCGGAAGCCAGCAGGAGCGGGATCTTGCCCGGTTGTTTGAAAAGTTGTTGGACGAGCTCCGCGATCAGATTCAGGATAATTATGACGCGCTTTCACCGCTGTTTCAGAAGGCCCCGGCCGTAGACCGAACCGTGCCCGCCCGCATAACCGAAGATGGAAAACCGGTTCAGGTCATACCGATCAACAAGACGCTGGCGGCTGCCGAGGAATTCGTTCTCCCCAGTCAAACCGTCGAAGAGATTATCAACAAATTTGACGACATTGCCGTGGGATATTGTTTTTGCCGTCAACGGCGCAGCCTGCTGGGTGACCCCTGTGACAGCGAGGCCCCCACCTTGAATTGCTTTACGTTCGGCAAATCCGCACGCCACACCACAGCCCAGGGGTTTGCCAAAAAAGTCAGCAAAGAACAAGCCCTGAAAATCATGAAGGAAGCCGAGGACGCCGGATTGATTCATAAAGCCTTTCACCCGGGCTCCAGGGAATCAAGGCCGGAAACGAGCATCTGTAACTGCTGCAAGGATTGTTGTGATACACTGGAGCTCTGGCGAAACGGCACGCTGCCTTTGATCAATTCAACTTACCACCTGTCGGTTATCGATGCAGCGGCCTGCACCGGTTGCGGCATTTGCGTGGAGTGGTGCCCCACGGATGCAATTATTTTAAATGCTGCGGGATTGGCCCTGCGTGATGAAAATGCCTGCCTGGGTTGCGGGGTTTGCTCGCGCTTTTGTCCGGAAGAGGCCATTTCACTCAAAGAGGGGTTGCGCCGCGTATTTATCATGCCGCCGCGATTACGGAAAGCATGAAAAAAGTCGGCTGTAAAAATTTAATCTACTTTTGGGGCTAAAAGAGGAATGCGAGCGATGCAATTCGAATTTGCGACGGCTACCCAGATTGTATTCGGGGGCGGAACGGCAAGGGAAATCGGCGCATATGCACCGAGCCTGGGTCGGCGGGCAATGGTCGTGACCGGCCGCAGTGTGACACGGGCAGACATCATAATCGAGCAGCTGAACAAGCAGGGGATTGAGTCCATTTCTTTCAGTGTACCGGGAGAACCGACAACCGACATCGCCCTGGCCGGCGTTCAAAAGGCGCGTCAGGCTGCCTGTGATTGGGTGATCGGCATCGGCGGTGGGAGTGTCATCGATACGGGGAAGGTTATTGCCGCCCTGCTGACCAACGAGGGCAAGCTGCTGGACTATCTGGAGGTGATCGGTAAGGGAAAGCCCCTGGAGAAGATGCCGGCCCCCTATGTTGCCGTTCCGACCACCGCCGGAACAGGGGCCGAAGTGACCCGCAACGCCGTACTTGAATCTCCGGAGCACCGCGTCAAGGTGAGCATGCGCAGTCCGCTCATGCTTCCGCGACGGGCGGTCGTTGATCCGGAGCTGACCCATTCCATGCCGCCCCCCCTTACCGCCAGCACCGGCATGGATTCCTTTACCCAGCTTCTGGAAGCATTTGTGTCCAATGAGGCCAATCCCCTGACTGATGGCATCTGTCGCCAAGGATTGCGCCGCGCCGCCGGCTCAATAGTGCGTGCGTTTGAAGATGGTAGCGACACCCGGGCACGTGAAGCCATGAGCCTGGCAAGTCTTTTCGGCGGATTGGCGCTGGCCAATGCCAAGCTCGGTGCCGTGCACGGCATCGCCGGACCGTTGGGGGGAATGTTCAAGGGCGCTCATGGCGCTGTTTGCGGCCGGCTTCTGCCCTTTGTGATGGAAATGAACATTTCAGCCCTGCAGATGCGGGAGCCGCAATCACCTCTATTGGCTCGCTACCGGGAGGTGGCCCGGATTGTGACCGGAAATCCGGAAGCCGGGCCGTCCGATGCCGTCAACTGGGTGCACAACATCTGCACACGGTTCAAACTGCCACCCCTGGCGGAATATAAAATAACCGCAGCCGATTTTCCGCTATTGGTTGAAAAGGCGCAAGCGGCCAGCAGCATGAAAGGCAATCCCATTCGGCTCGACAAAGAGGAGTTGACAAAAATTCTGCAACAGGCTTTGTAAGCCTCCAATTTTGCAGTCATCATTGAGCGTCAAAGCAATTGAAAAGCCGCACCTGATATCCGGTTGCAGCATTTATTAAAGGATCCGAAGGCTGAAATTGCAAAATTAACAATCATATCGGTCATTAAATAAGATTTAAGCTGTTTTTAGTGAAGTTTAGCGAATTTTAGTACAATTCTGGTTGCATATTCGATTATCAGGTCTATCTTAGTACACTAACTTTTCTTACGCCCATTATATGCCCCCAAATGTCAGTTCTAAGCCCAGATCGACCTTATAAAGTGGCTCTTTCATAAAATTATCAGATACTTACTAAGTATCGACCTTCACATTTATCGTAAAATAGCATGCATTAATTTGAATTTATCGGCGATACTTGGTATGGTTTATTAGATAGCGCGTTTTTGATCTTGAGATGGAATTGGGCCTCGCGCGTCAATACGATCCGGTTTTGCTGAGAGATGCTTTTCAATTTTTCTTCATTCAACAAAATTGTTCATACACCCCCGTGCCGAATTAGCGATTTGTCACCCTTGTCCAACAGGCTTCATCTCATAATTCTATTGGTATTGATCTTATCTTTCCACGGCTGTGCTGATATGAGAGGCGTTGTTAATTCTCTGCCGCTTCATATCCACCCGGAGGAAAAGATCGAATGCAATGACTTTGTTGTTGCAAAAGAAGATGATGTCATCGGCCGGTTGGCGGTCATCAGACTTGAAAGGGGGGATACACTGCCAGATATTGCCAGACACTTCAGCCTCGGTATCAATACGGTCAGTGCAGCGAATCCGGGGGTCGATGTATGGGTGCCGGAGGCCCGAGAGCGCATCCTGTTGCCGCTGAGTTTTATCCTGCCGGACACCCGTAGAAAAGGGATCGTGATCAACCTGGCTGCTATGCGGCTCTTTTCTTTTAAAAAAGACGGTCAACGATTGGCCGTGTCGACCTACCCGGTCGGTATCGGTACCACAGAGCAGCCCACTCCCATGGGCAAAATGTATATCACGCGCAAAAAGTTCCGGCCGACCTGGTATGTGCCCGGCGTGATCGCCAGGGATCACCGCGAAAAGGGTGATCCGCTGCCGGCTAAAGTGCCACCGGGGCCGCTGAATCCTTTGGGGGAACATGCTCTCTATCTAAGCAAGTCAGGCTATTTGGTCCATGGTACCAATAAACCGGCCAGTATCGGTCTCAGGGCAACCTATGGCTGCATCAGACTCTATCCGGAAGACATAAAGAGACTTTTCGAAAGCACCCCGGTAAAAACACCGGTACGCATTGTTAACCAGCCGTATCTGGTCGGCCAGCGTGACGGCATCATTTACATAGAAGCGCATAGGCCTTTTGAAGGATCAGGCACCGCCGAATTGAAGAAGACATATGAACAATTGAGAAATATTGAAAAGAAGTCAGGATACGCGTTTGACTGGGGGAAGGTTGGGAAAGTAATGGGCGAGGCCCGAGGGTTTCCGGTTCCCCTGATCGATATCCGCCATGGAAATGAAAAGAACGCTACGGAAACCATAAAACTCAGGCGCCCGGATAAATTATACGGCAAACCGGAAATACCGCAACTCAAAACAGACGCGTGGTACGTTCTGGCTGCGACGTTGCGTGACAAAGTGAATGCGCTGAGGCTTTCGGCAATCATTAACCATCAGGGTCCCCCCATTCCCGCAAGGGTGTTGACAACGAATGGTCGCCACCGTGTTCTCGCCGGACCCTTTGAAAACAGGAGCGAGGCCAAAGACGCGGCAAAACGCTTGAAAATTGATCTGGAAATAGACGGAATACTGGTTGAACCGCCAAAGGAGAGTTAGCCCATTGCGGTTTTCCTTTTGGTTCAAGCCGCTTAAATTATTGAAATATCTCAAAGACCCGGCGTTGAAAAATCAGTCAACAGTTGTACTTTAACGCCAAAAGAGGTACCATTTTTACTGCGGGCGATTAACCCATGTGATTCATTTTTGTGAACGAAGGCGAAATATTACAGTCGCTACTATGACAAGGTAAACCGAACAGAAAGGAGGTGACGACATCATGAAGAAAAGTCTTTTGGTGATCTCAATCATGCTTGCGCTGGTTATTGCCGTCGGGGGTTGCGCTACAAAAGGTGACCTAGAGGAGGTGCAGGCCCGGGAAAAGGCGATTGGCGCGAAAGCCGATCAGGCAGCTCAGGATGCCGAAGCTGCCAAAGCAGCGGCAGATGAGGCTGTCGAAAAAGCAAATGAAGCCGTGATCCGCGCCGAGGAAGCTGAAAGAAGGGCTGAGGAAAGAGAGAGAATCGCAGCTGAAAAGGAGCGAATTGCAGAGGAAAAGGCAAGAGAGGCAGAGGAAAAAGCGAAACAAGCCGAAGAAGCTTTTCAGAAATCAATGAAAAAGTAAAACAAAAGGAAGTGGCAGGGTTTGAGCCTGCCACTTCCTTCTGTTTCCAGCGGTTAGCGTGGTACGGATTGTGGGTATATCGGGTAGAGGACTGGTTTTGAGATTATCGAGCACATACTTAACAAGCACAAAGACGTTTACGCGTTTAAGGCAGAGTAAAGGCGTTTATTTTCGCCTTTTGTTTGTCAGTATTATGATAGCACCCATTCTTGTATGCGGATGCAACAGGCGACACCAGGCCAGAGCCCTCTCCGAGGAGGCAAATCATTTTTTCAACCAGGGAAAATACGAGGCTTCTCTGGGCAAATACGAGCAAATAATTGAGAAAGATCCAGCAGTAGCGGACAGAGTTCTCTTCGAGATGGGTGTTATTTATGCCCATCCCGGGAACGAACAAAAAGACTATCAAAAATCCCTCAACTGTTTTCAGAAAATCGTAAAGGATTACCCGGATAGTAAATACAGGCAGGACAGCCAGATGATGATACTTCAAATCAATAATGTCATCAACAAGGATAAAATCATAGCTGCGCAGCAAACGCAAATCGAGGCTTCTCGCCGGGAGCTTAAAAGCAAAGACAATGAGATTATTGCACTGCAGGAAAATATTGAAACGCTCGAAGAACAGATTGGAACGCTCGAACAAAAGATTTTTTTACTCCGGACGGAGCCGGCGGATAAGGTCCTGATAGAAAAAAAAGAGCGACGATTGACGCTGCTCTCAAAGGGCGAGGTGATCAAAACCTACAAAATAGCTCTGGGGGGGGACCCGGTCGGGCCGAAAGTGATGCAGGGCGATAACAAAACCCCGGAGGGGGTCTACACCATCGATTCCAGAAACAGCAACAGCGAATATCACCTGTCTCTTCATATTTCCTATCCAAACGAGATAGACAAAAAACGCGCAAAGAAACTGGGTGTCTCTCCGGGCGGAGATATCATGATCCATGGCATCAAAAATGGTCTCGGGTGGGTGGGTGCATCGCATGCAAAGTTTGACTGGACCAAAGGGTGTATTGCGGTTACAGACGAAGAAATGCAGGAAATATACCGGTTGGTGCCAAATGGCACGACCGTTGTGATAATGCCATAGCAAAACCGCGCAACCGATCACTGCACCCTATCGTGCCGATTAAAAACGGATTCAGTAGCTTACTGAATCCGTTTTTTTTTATCAGAGGGTCAAGTCTTCGTTTGATCTTAAAGAATGGCAGGATTCCGCCCTTATCACAGCTTGCTTTCGACGAGCGTGAGAAATTTTGTGGTTGTTGAATGTAATAACCACCCGTGATAAACTTTATCTATGAAAAAAAAACCACGCATCGAGGACAACGCTCGGGCTAACCGGGCAGGGGAGAAGCCGGTATGTCTGCCAAGTGCCTGTTGATCGACCCCGGGATGAAAACGTTTCTCTTGCGGGAGAACCTTCCATCAGCACCCGACTCTCCCCAGGGATGTCTGAGTATCGCTTCCTTTTTGAATGAGCGGGGCGTCGAGACGCATATTCTCGCGGTAGACGCCCTTGTCGAGGATCCGGTGGAAGGAGAACCCTGGGGGCTTCACAGGATCAAGCCGTTTATCGAAGAAGCCCTGGCGAGATGTGATGTTCGGGGAATCGGGGTTGCATTCAACTACACGGTTCTCGCAGAAGACGTCCATACCGTCACATCCATTTGCAGAGAGCTGGCACCAGAGGTGCCGATTTTCGTGGGGGGAAACCATCCAACCTTTCTGCCCGATGAAACACTCGAAAAGATGAGCGCTGTCGACATCGTGGTGCGAGGGGAGGGCGAATGGACGACGCTGGAGCTCCTGACAGCGCTCGAGCGCGGCCGCTACCTTTCGGAGGTCGCCGGGATCACGTTCAGGGATGGAGACGGTGCGATCGTGCACACCCCGGATCGACCCCTGGGATCCGTAGACGAGCTCCCTCCGCTTGACTACTCGCTGCTGCCGGACCGGCTCGTGTCCTCGACGCTCTGGTATGTGTCCGGGAGCCGCGGCTGCTGGGCAAAGTGCACGTTTTGTTCGGACCCGGCTTTCTGGAAGTGGAAACACCGAAAATTCCCCCTGCAAAAGGTTCTGCGCGAGCTGGAGCAGATTGTCCGGAAATACCGTTGTGAGCACCTTGTCTTTGGAGACGACTCGTTTAGCCTCAAGGGCAGCGCATGTCTCCGCGATCTGGAGCGCATGGGTCAGGTTCTGAGCGGGGAAAAGTTCCGGGGTGCCTTCATTCAGACGCGAGTGGATGCCGTCAGCCCCGAAGGGCTCAGAAAAGCGCGCGAGGCCAACATCGTAAACGTCCAGTTTGGATTCGAAAGCGCATCCCCCAAGGTGCTCCGCGCCATGAACAAACGGACGACACCGGAGATGATCCCGGCTGCCTGTCGAATGGCGAAGGACGCGAAGCTTTTAGTCAGCGGCTTTTGGATCGTCGGACACCCCGGGGACAATCTCGAGGAATTTAAGCATACCTATCGCGCCATGAAGCATCTTTACGACTGCGAGTGGATCGACGGTTCGTCGGTATTCCAGTAAATCCCGTATCCGGGCACAGGCCCCTTCCACGATCCCGGGCGCTACGATCTTGAGATTCTTTCCTACGACTGGAGCAGGTACCACCTGTTCCGGTTCGACAAACCCGTCTGCCAGCTTAAGGACTACGCATTTAGCGACATCCACGCCAGCTATCGGATTCTTGAAGCCACGCGAGGATTCGCCCCGCGAAAGTCAGTCGAGCGTAACTAACGATGAAAGCGAACCGAAGGGGGGAAAGTCTGTATTGACCTGGGGTCATATTTGAAGATCCGACATATGCGACAAGAAGATGGATTCGGTTTAATACGACGTTATAGTTAAGAATGCACAAGCCATATTGCATTGCGGCCTCAAATAACCAATAAAGCCACCTTTATCTTTGATCTAAGACAGTGAGGAATTCATGCAGAAAGTGATTTCAATTTTATTGGTCTTATTCGTTTCCAGTTCAGCGTTTGCTTTTTGCATTCAGGGCAATTTGCCGACGATGTATCCTTCACATTCGTGTTCAAAGCCGGACTTGCCCTCCTGTATTTACAGCAAAGATTGTGGCGAATATGAAATAGCGCTTGTAAAAATCCAGCTTGGCAATTATCGAATTTGCATAGAACAGTATTTGGGCGCTGTTGAGGACCACATTGAGTGCGCCAGGGAACGCGCATCAGAAGCGCGTGACGAGTACAATAATTTAATAAACAGCTTCCAATGAAAGCAATCCATAAATGGCTGGCATGGCAACAATAAGCATACGGTTAATTGGGGACAGACCGCGGTAAGTAACTGAAGCAAGGGTCAAGTCTTCGTTTGATGCTTTAAGATCTTGTTTTCAATATATTCAAGGCGGCTTTTAAATGTCTTGTCTTTTTGCAATTTTCTTTTTATGCGCATAACGGCACTGCTGACAGAACTGTGTCGGTTCAATCCAAAAACGGCACCAATCCTCATCAACGGTTCTGCGCGCATGGATCGAATCAGGTGTATGGCGACATCGCGCGCTTCGTTTTCAACACCGCGGCGCACAGCTTTTAATATGGCTGGCTTTATTTCATAATACCGGCTCACTTCAGATATGATTGTTTCCGAATCCGGTGCAAGCTCTTTTGACGCTGGAACTTCCTTATTTTTTTTCTTTTTGAAAAAGCGATTTTTGATCCGGGAAACAAACTTATCGCTACCCAGCATAGAAGGCGGGTTTTTACCATCCAGAGTCCGGACAAAATCTTCATCCTGCTCCTGTTTCATAAACTGTTTATATACTTTAATTTGATCACTTTTTTGCGCCGTCAGTATCTGCAACACAAAATGCTTGTAAAGCCAGTTCCATTTTTTGGCTTTTGAAAGATAGCCCTTATGGCTCGACCAGACATATTGATCCAAACGTTTGACCCGTCCGGATTTCAGAGGATTTCGATGAATATAGCGGATCAACTGTAGCACATAGCTATCTGCATCCACTAATATCGATTTGTATCTTCCGCGAAACAAAGTTCCGTCGCAGCCATGACCAACATTGTATCTTTGGGTATAAACACCGTTGATATGTCGCATGCAGCGCGACAAATTCGCATCCGGGGTTTGGACCATCAAATGGTAATGGGTTGGCATCAGACAATATGCGGCCACGTTGACATTGAATAGATCTGCGGTCTCTTTAAGCAAATCAACAAATTGTTGATAATCTGCTTTATCGACAAATAACGCTTGCCCTCTGCGGGCACGGTTCATCACATGGTGCCATGCATTCGGATAGTCTATTCTTAGCGGTCGGGACATGCTCAAACATACCGGTGCTGATTATAAATGTCAATCGTAGACTTGACCCCTATTCTTTACCCGCCTTTTTTCAGAATCCCTACATATATGGCCTGATATTTGTTCTTTTAGGATTTGCCGAAGCCGGGGTGTTGCTGGGGCGCAAGACATTCCTGATCGACCAAGTCGATCCGGAGCAGCGTACGACCTACGTGGCATTCGCCAATACCGTCATGGGTATCGTGACGCTTTTATTCGGTTTAGAGGGAATCTTAGCGCAGGTTTAAGGCATCCAGACCCTTATTGGGCTCCTCACTTTATTCGGCATTGCAGGCGCCGTTGTAAGCTTCTTTCTGCCGGAAACTTCAGGCAAAGATGATGCCTGATCAAATTGGCGTGATTTTTTTCATTCCCCGTTACTCACCTGACCGGAATTCCTGCAAAAGGCTTTTTACCTCCTTGCCATCAATTGGACCCAACTCGGCCAGCGGGCGCTGATCAACCATCTCTCTGAATCGATGGCCAAATACGTTGCGTTCAGCGGATTGATACAACACCCCGATCGGTATTTTTTCATTCCATTCCATCGTTTTTTTCAGGGCCTGGATCGGGTCTGCAGGATCATAGGCTTCGTCGAGCCTGCGAATACGGTCCTTGTACCATGAAAACGGCCGTGTTCCCCAGGTAATGCACGGTTGGATCACATCAATGTAAGATAAACCCCGGTGCCTGACAGCTGCGACCAGCAGATCTTTTAAGTGCTCCGGCTCCCCCGCAAATCCGCGGGCCACAAAGCCACAACCATGAATAATGGCGATGGCCGGCATGTTCAAAGGTGTGATTTGGACACCTTTGGCCTGAATGCTGCGTTTTTCCCCCACCGGGGTGGTGGGTGACGCCTGCCCCTTGGTCAGCGCATAAATTTCGTTGTTGTGCACGACCACTGTGATGTCCGGATTGCGGCGCAGGGCATGCAGAAAATGATTTCCGCCTTCACCGTAGCAATCTCCGTCGCCGGTCACCACCATGGTCGTCAATTGCGGGTTGGCCGCATTGATACCGATGGCCGCCGGCAACGCCCTGCCGTGCAATCCATTGAAGAAATTGCAATGAAGGTAATGGGGCAATTTGGCCGCCTGACCGATGCCCGATACCAGGCATACCTGATGAGGCGATTTTTTCAGCTCCACCAGGGCACTCTTTAAAGCTTCGAGTATTTTGAAATTCGGGCATCCCGGACACCACTGGCTGGCGACATCGTTTTCAAATTCATTTTTTTTTGGCATTAAAATGGGTCCTTATAAAATCTGCAGTCAATGGCAAGCCATCATTACGCTGAATGCT
>JASFIG010000030.1:0-21467 GCA_050122795.1 Desulfobacterales bacterium | reverse complement strand
ATCGCTGCGGTTTGGGCTGCAGCAAGCGCTTGATATATTCCATGTATTCAGGGCGGGTGCGGATTTGATACCCACCGGCAACCAGGTTCAGGTAAAAACCGCCCTGACGCGTTTCGTAATCTATCACCAGCTCATCTATCGCTTCCCGCAGTGCTTTGGTTTCGCTACCGCTGACGATCTGTTTCAAGCGCTCAATCGTTAACGGCTCATCAGCGACAAACAGCAAACTTTCGACAATATTTTTTAGATCATCCATCAGACATAAAAAAGGCGCATAACGCCGGTTTGTGCGTGCTGAGCAATGCGAATCAATGTCAGTTTGACCATTTCCAAGACAGCCAGGAACGTCACAATGACTTCAGCTTTATCCGGTTGTTCTGAAAACAATTGATCAAAGGTGACCGAACCCTCGGCTTCCAGTATATCGGTAATCTGGGTAATTCTTTCTTTAACAGATATTTTGTCGAGCGTAAATTCCAACCGCATATCGCCGGGGATTTTTGCCAGGATTTTTTGAAAAGCGTCAATGAGCTCGAAAAGACCGACCTGGACGTAGGGTTCATCCTCTTCGTCTAAGAAATCCCGGCGATCACTGCTGCGAACGAAGGTGGCGTCACCCAGCATATGTCTTTCCGATAATTGCTCGGCAGCGGATTTCATTTGAAGGTATTCAATCAACGGTCTGATAATCTCCTGGCGCGGATCGTCCTCTTCTTCCTCATCAGCCGCTGCCGGCAGCAACATGCGCGATTTGATCTGGGCTAAGGTTGAGGCCATGACGATAAACTCGCCGGCGAAGTCGATGTTCATGATTTTGATCCACTCCAGGTACTGCAGGTATTGATCGGTGACCATAGCGATGGGAATGTCATAGATATCCAATTCATTTTTTTTGATCAAATGAACCAGAAGATCCATTGGTCCTTCAAAGATGTTCTCTAATTGGACTCGGTAAGATTCTTTTTGCATCAGGACACTCTAATTTAGCTCATAGCTCACAGCTGATAGGTCATAGTTTCGTTGCTAATGATTGTTTATCTTTTGCTATGAGCTGTGAGCCATCAGCTGTGAGCTGCAGGGCCTTGAGCCCTGCTATGTCAATCTATTTTGACGGCTGCGCGGACGGATTCCATCGTGATGCGGGCTGTTTTTCTGGCGCGGTCACATCCGTCGGCAATAATCTCATCCACCTGTTGGGGGTGGGCTTCATAATAGGCCCGTTTTTCTCGTATGGGTTCTAAGGCCTTGCTCAGGTTAAGCGCCATTTTCTGCTTACATTCCACACAACCAATTTGCGCCGAACGGCAGGCGCTGTCGATCTCTTGGACATCGGCAGCAGGTGTGTACAATTTGTGAAAGTCAAAAACATTGCAGACATCCGGATTGCCCGGATCGCTGCGTCGGGCGCGCTGTGGATCGGTGATCATCCGGGAAACTCTGGCGGTGATTTGATCGGGCAGATCGGACAAAAAAATGGCGTTGTCATAGCTTTTGCTCATTTTACGTCGATCGATACCGAGTATCTTCGGCGTTTCGGTTAAAATAACCTCGGGCTCCGGAAAGACATTGCCGTAAAAATGGTTAAACCGCCTGGCAATTTCACGGGTAATTTCAACATGGGGTGCCTGGTCGACACCCACCGGAACGCCATAGGGTTTGTACATGATGATGTCGGCAGCCTGCAAAATTGGATATCCCAGAAAACCAAAATTGGACAGATCCTTATTGCTGATTTGGGTGATCTGTTCCTTGTACGTCGGATTGCGCTCCAGCCAGGGCACCGGCGTGATCATTCCCAGTATCAGAAACAGTTCCGCGTGCTCTTTGATTTCAGATTGCACAAAAAGGGTGCTCTTTTCCGGTGTTAAACCGGCGCTCAACCAGTCGATCATAATTTCTTTGCGGTACTGCTTGATTAGAGCCGTATCTTCATAATCGCTGGTTAATGCGTGCCAATCGGCGATAAAGTAAAAACAATCGTATTCTTCCTGCAATTTGACCCAGTTGGCCAGGGCGCCCAGTAAATTGCCCAAATGCAACGGGCCGGTCGGGCGCATACCGCTCAAAATGCGTTTCTTTTTAGCCATGTATGATCCTTATAAGGTGATGTTTACGGTTTCAAGTTTCAGCATTCACGCTTCGGTCACCTTGTTCAGAGGTTCAGCGTTCAAGGGTTCAGAGGTTAGCTGACAGCAGAAATAAGTCGTCAAATGGTAAAGGATATTGCTCTTCGGCCAGAAACCGAACACTTCAGTCCTGAAACCTCTGGGCCCAGAACCTTTGAACCCTGAACCCGGAAAAGAAACCCGACACCGATAAGAGATCCGTTTTTGTTGTATTTTTTGTGAGGCACCTTAATGGGCTCCCAGTAAGAAATCCAGTATCGGTTCCAGTAAAAAAGCCATCAGCCGGCCCAGTGGCCCGGTGATCAGCAGTACAAATATGATAATGATGCCAAAGCGCTCCAGGCGCGCATAGGGTCTTCTTAACGCTGCAGGCAGGAGCATAATGAGCAGGCGACTGCCGTCCAGCGGCGGTATGGGAATCAGGTTAAACAGGGCCAGCACACAGTTAATGATCACGCTGTATGTCAGAAGCTGCAACAAAAGGACTGCCGGTAACGCCAACTGCGTCTGCGCCCAGGATGCTTCAGTCGTTGAGATCAGCTGAAACGGCACCGCAGAGATAACCGCTAAAATCATATTCGTCAATACACCGGCGGATGCAACCCATATCGTGCCCTTGCGAACCTCGCGCAAATTGGCGAAATTTACCGGCACCGGTTTGGCATAGCCGAAGATGACCGGCGAGCCGCTCAGCTTTAAGGCCACCGGCAAAAGAAATGATCCGAATACATCAAGATGTTTCACCGGATTTAGCGTCAAACGACCGGCCAGGCGGGCGGTCGGATCACCCATTCGATCGGCCACATATCCGTGCGCCAATTCGTGTAAAACCACCGCAACGATCAGCGGCAAAATCATCAAGATAAATTGGACAACGGCAAAATTACGGAACATAATGTCTGGCAAAATCCAGTTCGTCTTTTTTTGTTTTGAGTTCGCCGTTTAATTTGGCATCCAGCGTCGCCTTAAATATATCCCGATAAATCGGTCCGGGCTTCACACCGATGTTTATCAGATCCTTACCGCTGATGGATACCCCAATCTTCCGCAGACCGGTAAAATAATGGGAAATGGCTTTTTTAACTTTATTTTTCCGCGTGATCGCCATCATGAATAGGATCAACTCAGTGCGAAATTCAGAAAGCCTGCGATAAAGAGCGCTGTTGGACAGCGGCAGATTGCGCGCCAACTCCACTACCGCTTTTTCGGCCGCAAACCGTTCTTTGCAAAACATTTTGCGGTAGTGCGGTGGGAGCTCAAAACGATCACATATTTCTTCCGATCGCTGTGGGTCGCAGGAATGGATCAGGACCAAAAAATAAACGACCCACTTCATATAGGATTCATCCAAAAAAAGCAAATCATGCCAGGCCAGCGCCTGTTTGGCCGAATTTAATATGGATTTCAAATGATTGTCGACCTCAATCGAAGGGTGTATAAATTTGATCAAATCAAGTTCATTGAGCCGGATAATGGCCGGCACCGGGTTGTCTTCCTGCAGGATCTGTTTCAGCTCAGTAAGTACCCGGCGTCCACTGAGACCTCTGAAAAAGTCCATGTTAACTGCATTTTCAATCAGTCGATATGTTAATTTGCCGATGGTAAATCCAAAGCGCTGCTCAAATCGAATGGCCCGGAAAACCCGGGTGGGATCTTCCACGAAACTGAGGTTGTGCAACACACGAATAATTTTTTCTTTCAAGTCTTTTCGTGCAGAGAAAAAATCGATCAGGGTGCCGAATTTTTCACCATTTAACTGAATCGCCAGGGTGTTGATCGTAAAGTCACGTCTGAAAAGATCCAGTTTGATGGAGCTCATCTCAACAATCGGCAGCGCGGCCGGAAACTTATAGTACTCCAATCTGGCAGATGCCACATCAATTTTAAATCCATCCTCAAAAATGATCACAGCAGTGCCAAACTTTTCATAGGTATGGATGCGTGCCTTTTGCAATTTGGCGTATGTTTTGGCAAAGGCAATTCCGTCTCCTTCAATGACAATATCAATATCTTCATCAGAGCGGTAAAGAAAAAGATCACGCACAAATCCGCCCACCACATATGCGCCGTACCCGCATTCATCAGCCACTTCGCCAATCGTTTTGAGGATGTTTAATAAGCGCTTGGCCAGTCTTTCTTTCATGAATTTTACGACATTGCGGGTTTGGGCATGGGTGGGTTCCCGCAACGGATCCGGTACACCGCTGGCATCTTTTTTAGACTGGCGAACCAGGACGTTCAACAGGTCGGTGCGGGTGATGACACCGGCAATTGTGGCGTTGTCGATCACCGGTAAAACACGCTGTTTGTTTTCAATGATTTTTTCCTGCACTTCGTTCAGGTCGGCTTCGGGTGTAACGGTCGCAAATTCAGTTGTCATGTATTCTTTAACCTGAACCGCTTCCAGTTTATGATACAAAACCTTTTCAATCACCTGTCGCGTGATATAGCCACACAGCTTTTGTTGTCCATGACTGTTCTCAGTCACCAGCAGAGCGTTGATATTGTAACGGGTCAATAAATCGT
This sequence comes from Desulfobacterales bacterium, assembly GCA_050122795.1. Lineage (GTDB taxonomy): Bacteria > Desulfobacterota > Desulfobacteria > Desulfobacterales > JAHEIW01 > JAHEIW01. Next base: position 16,815 of record JASFIG010000030.1, on the reverse strand, counting down.
TAGCCTCCTTGCAGGACACATCGTTTGCCACGGTGATAGCCGGTGAGGACATCAGATTTTTAGCCTGGCGCTGAGCTTTAACCTTATCGTACAGAATCTCGACAAGATTGTTTTCAACCTGTGCCAGGGTATCCCCCTTTATGGATGCGGAAGCGGCATACGCGTGACCACCACCCCCTAAGGGGCTAATAACAGTGCCCACATCAACATCATTGACCCGACTGCGGGCAACAACATATATTTTATCTTCCATGCGCCCGATCGCAAAGAGGGCATCCAGATTTTCCATCTTGACCATTTTTTGAACCAAAAACGCAAAATCCGGCATGTACTTTTCAGTGGTTACCGTCGTAACGACCACGTCGACGCCATTGACATTATAGCGCGTTGCGGATTGAATCATATCATTCAGTAAACCAACCTGCTCGGGGCTTAACTCTCTGGCAATCAGATCTGAAACCACATTTAGATTGGCCCCTTTAGACAGCAAAAATGCAGCAGCTTTAAAATCCTGTTCTGTTGTCGACGGGAACGTAAATGAGCCGGTATCCTCATAAATTCCCAGACACATGATGGTGGCTTCATCTGCACTGATGTCGATGCCCTTTTCAGCGATAATCTCGGTAAGCAATGTCACGTTAGCCCCGCTCAAGCGAGAAACCTCAACACTGCCTTTAATATCCTTGTCCGTAGCTGGATGGTGATCGTAAATATGAATATCAATGTCTTTGCGTTTAACTAGCTTGGCCAGCTTCCCGATGCGCCTTGGTTGGCGGGTGTCAACCAGCACCAGTCGGGTGACCTTGCCAAAGTCGATTTGACCGATGTCAGCCATGTTAAACAGATACGCCATTGAATCGATAAAAAAATTCTTCAGGTTTTTTTCTTGAGAGCCTGGAAACACCACCAGCGCGTCCGGGTAGAGCTTCTGCGCTGCCAGCATGGAAGCCAATGCATCAAAATCAGCATTCACATGGGTGGTAATGATGGTCAGGCCATCAGTTGTTTTATGTTTGTATTTCGACGCCATCTGTGTGGTATTGGTGTTTAGTGTTTGGTGTTTGGTGTTTGGAATTGAGTGTAGAGCGCCTGGCCGCTTCTCAGAATCATATCATTTCATGCTCATCGTACGAAACACTGAACCCAAAACCCAAAATACATGATAAAATTTGATCCTTCTCGATATTATCATATTTAAACTGCTGAAAATAAATCAGATTTTAACTGCTAAGACCGTATCACAATTGTGCTCAGATTGCCAATGGGATTTGACCTTGTGTCCGCAGATTTGTTGACAACTATTTGAAATCGTTGTAATATTAACAATAATTACCTATGTTTGCAAGCCAAAGGATGCTTCGCACCGCAGTTTGTTTGCGCTCCCGATGCGCTCAGATCGCATTTTATAATTGTTGCTGATAATAAAAATCTTAAGTTTCAGCCAGGATACGCCGATATACGTTCTGCAACTCAGTTTGCTCGACTTCCGTTTACAACGAACACTGTCTGCCGATTTGGCGGCTTGAGCATGGGTCTATCTCGGATATCGTTAAAATCTAACACCAATTTGTTGGTTCCGAGTTGTCAAATATGATAGTATAGTAAGATGTCACCGCTGGTTTCTGAAGCTTTAAAAAAGCCCTTTTGGGCTCGAATTGCTTTGAATATATGGAGGCTTGATCATGCCAGTTTATCAATGGGTAGGTACCAATAAAAAGAGGGAAACCCGTAAAGGCGAAATGGAAGCTGCAAATGAAGCTATTGTACGATCCAATCTGGTTCGACTTCGCATAACGCCGACCAAAATAAAAAAGAAACCCAAGGATCTGTTCGAAAATGTGTCCTGGTTGCAGCCCAAGGTCAAAGAAAAGGATATCATTCTTTTTGCCCGCCAATTCTCAACCATGATTGATGCGGGACTTCCCATTATTCAGTGCTTGGAAATACTTCATACCCAGCAAAACAATAAGACCTTCAAGGGAATGATCAAAGATATCAAAGAGAAGGTTGAAAGCGGCGCCACTCTGGCCGAGGCGCTCAAGCAATTCCCCAAACATTTTGATGATCTATTTGTTAATATGATTGCAGCCGGTGAAGCCGGTGGTATCCTGGATGCGATCTTACGGCGTCTGGCCGCTTACATGGAAAAGGCCGCCAAACTCAAATCTCAGGTAAAAGGCGCAATGACCTACCCCATCGTGACGTTGATCATTGCCATCATCGTTTTGGCGGTTATTTTGGTATTTGTCATTCCAGTTTTTGAAGAAATGTTTGCCGATTTTGGGGGCGAATTGCCCCTGCCCACCCAAATTGTGGTCGCAGCCAGCGAGATGGTCAAGAGCAAGATTCTCTACATCATCATCGCTCTCATTATTTTCGGCATTGCCTTAAAGAAAGCCTATGCCACTGAAAAAGGACAGGATATGGTTGATGACCTTGTCCTTAAAATTCCGGTTTTTGGTGAACTGCTGCGAAAGGTGGCCGTCGCTAAATTTACCCGAACCATGGGGACCATGCTTGCCAGCGGGGTGGCGATCCTGGAAGCCTTGGATATTGTGGCCAAGACATCCGGAAACCGGACCATTGAAAAGGCCATCTACGATGTCCGCTCAGGCATTGCTGAAGGTCGTACAATGGCCGACCCCCTGCAGGAAAGTGGGGTTTTTCCGGCAATGGTCTGCCAGATGATCGGGGTGGGAGAATCCACCGGCGCACTGGACGCCATGCTGGAGAAAATCGCCGACTTTTATGATGAAGAAGTTGACCAGGCCGTTGAGAATATGACCGCATTAATTGAGCCGTTCATGCTCGTATTCTTGGGAGCGACAATCGGCGGCCTGGTGGTGGCCATGTATCTACCGATATTTAAGATGGCCGGTGCTATATCTTAAGATGGCCGGTGCCAAATCGAATTAATTTCGCTGGCCCGTCCACACCGATAACCCAGACATCTCTCTTTTTGAAAGCGCCTGTTTGGCGAATACCCTTCTTACATGATATGGCTCAATCAAGCGCCTGGGCCTGAATATGGCCCGTTTTGGTGGACATCAAGTCCACCAGCCGCCTGGCAATACACTCATTTGATGAACCATGCCTGAAATAGACGATAAAACTAAAATTAAGTGGCTGATATCCGTCCGCATCCTGTTTTCATTTCTATTGTTGGGTTCTGCCATCATACAGCAGATGGGCGCAACCGCCGCTCCCATGGACCGGTCGCTGGTGGTTCTTTACGGTCTGATTGCCGCAATATTTCTATTATCAGTCGTATACAGCGCATTTATCCAACGCGTTAAAAACATTGTTCTTTTCGCATTCATTCAAACCGGTATTGATACGTTTTTTGTAACGCTCATCGTTTTTTTAACCGGCGGTTTTGTCAGTGTATTCTCGTTTCTGTATTTGGTCGTCATCATTTATTCCAGCATGTTGCTTCCCATGTGGGGGGCAATGGTCATCGCAGCATTTTGCAGTCTGCAGTTTGGCGCTTTGGTTGAACTGGAATATTTCGGTTTGCTGAGTCCGATCGGCACCAATGGTAACTTACTGGCGAGTGCTTTTGATTGGAGCCAGATATTTTTCAAATTGATCATCACGATGACAGCTTGTTTTGCGGTGGCATTTTTGAGCAGTTTGCTTTCTGAACAGACCCGCAAAACCAAAGAAGAACTGCGCACCATGGAAGGCCATGTCAAGCGGGTCGAGAAAATGGCCGCCATCGGAGAGATGGCTGCTGGCTTGGCCCACGAAATTAAAAATCCGCTGGCGGCATTGACGGGTTCCATTCAGCTGCTGAAAGAAGATATGCGTTATGATTCTGATCAGGCGCGTTTGATGCAAATCATTTTGCGTGAAGCCGATCGTTTGAGTTCCCTGGCCAGCAATTTTCTCTTTTATGCCCGTCCGCCCGCAGGCAAGGTTGAGCCCATCGACCTCAGCCGGGCAATACTTGAAATTATTGAACTATTTGAAATCGATGGTTCCAACAACGGACGCGTCAAAACAACCAAAAATGTCTCTTCGGATGTCTGGATTACCATGGACCCCGGTCATCTGCATCAAATTCTGTGGAATCTGTTGTTGAATGCGGCTGAAGCCATTGACGGCGACGGCAACATCGAAATTGAAATGTTTCCCATTAAAAACAAATACGCCTGTGTCAAAATTAGCGATAATGGATGCGGCATATCCGCTGAAACCTTAAAGACGATTTTTGACCCATTTTTTACCACTAAGCCAAATGGAACCGGCTTGGGCTTATCAATTGTTCACCGAATATTGGAGGCCAATGATGCCTGGCTAAATGTCGAAAGTCAGCTCAACAAAGGCACCACCATTACCTTACACTTCAAACAGATTGACCCTCCGGGCTAAACCACCAGATATCAGCCGAACTCAGTCTTGACAGACACCGGTAAAATGAGATACCAAAATCAGTTTATATCGGTGAATTACGGAGAATCTCATTTTTCTTGCGCCGGTGGTTCGACGCGAATGAAAATAAACCTATTTTCTGATGGTTATGAATGATGGAAAAAACCAGTGAGCTTCTGCAAAAAAGAAAGCAAAAATTTAATAGGCTCAAACAAAGTGACCTGCAGCTTTTCCCAAACAACTTTCCGGTATCGCACACCATCAATGAGATCAAAGCGCTTATAGAAACAACGCCCGAAATGCTAAAAGCCGATTCGCCATCTTTTGCTGTTGCCGGGCGCATGGTGGCCATTAACCGGTTTGGGAAGACCACCTTTATCCGTTTTCGTGATCGGAGCGGGCAGCTGCAGGCCTATATTCGCAAGGATCAAATCGGCGATAAGGCCTATCAGGTTTTCAAGCAGCTGGATGTCGGAGATTTTGTGGGCCTCAACGGTGAGATGTTTCAAACAAAAACCGGTGAATGGACCCTGTTGGCCAAGGAATTGAGGCTGCTTTGCAAAACGATCCGGCCATTACCGGAAAAATTTCACGGGCTCAAAGATCCCGAAAAACGATATCGCCAGCGATATCTGGACCTCATAATGAACGCCGACGTCAGAAGGCTTTTTATCCAGCGCAGCCGCATCATTCAAGAGATTCGAAACTTTTTTCTGAAGCATGACTTCCTCGAGGTCGAAACGCCGATGATGCAACCCATTCCGGGTGGTGCAGAGGCTGAACCTTTTGTGACGCATCACAACGCCCTGGGCATGGATCTGTATTTGCGCATTGCACCAGAACTGTATTTAAAGCGCCTGGTGATTGGCGGGCTGGAAAGGGTTTTTGAAATCAACCGCAGCTTCAGAAACGAAGGTATATCAACCCAGCATAATCCCGAATTTACCATGCTCGAATTTTATCAGGCATACGCTACCTTTACCGATCTGATGGATTTAACCGAGCAACTTGTTTCCACGGTGGCGCAGGCAGTAAGCGGTTCCACAACCATTTCCTATCAAGGCGATCCAATTGAGTTGGCCGGCCCCTGGCGCCGGTTAACCCTTAGAAAAGCACTTGTGGATATCGGTGGCATCGAGGCGGCATTATTAGAAGATAAAGACGCGCTATTAAAATATGCCGCCCAATGTGGAATCCAAATTACCAAGACCGGCCGCTTGGGAAAGATCATTACGAAATTGTTTGATCACCTGGTAGAACCCAAACTCATCCAACCCACCTTCATCACCGGCTATCCGGTTGAAGTTTCACCGCTGTCTCGTCGCAGCGAGCAGGAACCTGAAATTACCGATCGCTTTGAATTATTTATCGGCGGCCGTGAAATTGCCAACGGGTTTTCAGAACTTAATGATCCGGTTGATCAGCGAGAACGCTTTCGTCAGCAAGTTGAAAGCCGCGCAGCTGGGGATGAAAGTGCGCATTTGATGGACAACGATTATATTGAAGCTTTAGAATACGGTCTGCCACCAACTGCAGGGGAGGGTATCGGCATCGATCGATTGGTAATGCTGCTGACGGATGCGGATTCAATTCGCGAGGTCATCCTTTTTCCGCATATGAAACCCAGGGATTAAAGGGTCTATCCGAATGGCCATTGCACACCAAAAATTGAAAAATGTTTCAGCGATATTGAATTTGGCGGAATTGCAATGTAGACTTTAAACACCAAATCGGCGCCTATACAGAAAATCATCCGTATCCGCCGATGGTTCGGGTGCCATTAACCAAAAACGCAACAGGTATACGTTGATTCCACATCCATGTCCTTTGAATTATATATCGGCCGCCGTTATCTAAGGGCCAAACAAAAACAAGCCTTTGTTTCGCTGATTACCATTTTATCCATCGCCGGCGTGATGGTGGGCGTGATGGCTTTGATCGTTGTGATTGCCGTGATGACCGGTTTTGATGCCGATCTTAAGGCGCGGATTTTAGGCGGACAATCTCAGGTGATGCTCATGCGCCACGGCGGCGAATTTAAAGATTACCGTGCGGTGTTGGCCAAGGTGGAAAAAACAGCGGGCGTCGAAGCAGCAACGCCGTTTATTGTGACTCAGGCCATGCTGCGTTCCAAATCCGGTGCCGCCGGCGTGGTTATCCGCGGAATCGATCCAACAACTGCCGGACGTGTGATGACTACGCTTGCTCAGGTGAAACTGCCGACTTTGTCATCGACAGAATCCGCGCAGCTGGCCTCCCCTTCTGAACCCGGCATCGTGCTGGGCAAGGAACTGGCCCGCAATCTGGGAGTTATTGAAGGCGACCGGATATACCTTATCTCGGCTCACGGCATGCTGTCACCGATCGGACACCTTCCGGCGATGAAGCAGTTCAAGGTGACCGGTTTTTTTCAATCCGGCATGTATGAGTATGACCAGACTTTTGCGTTTATTCATATCAATGACGCGCAAAGAATGCTGCGTATTGGCGATTCGGTGACGGGCATCGATATTCGAGTCGACGATATTTACGCGGCGCGCACGATTGCCGAAAAAATCATTTCCGAGCTTGGTTTTCCTTATTGGGCGCGGGATTGGATGCAAATGAACCAAAATCTATTTCGGGCGCTTAAGATGGAACGCTGGGTGATGGCCATTATATTGATTCTGATTGTTTTGGTGGCCGCATTCAACATTGCCAGCAGCTTAATTATGCTGGTGATGGGAAAAACGCGTGATATTGCCATTTTAAAAGCGATGGGTGCCACAAATAGAAGCATCCGGAAAATTTTTGTTTTTAACGGTATGGTCATCGGGGCCATCGGCACTTTTTTAGGAGTATGCCTGGGCCTTTTGCTTTGCTTCCTGCTAAAACGTTACGATATTTATGAATTGACGGGTGATATCTATTACTTTACGACGACCCTTCCGGTAAAAGTCGAGATCCTGTGGGTTCTTGGAATCATATCGGCGGCTATGGCTATTTGTTTTCTGGCAACGCTCTATCCTGCGCGTCAAGCGGCCAAATTGGACCCGGTGGAGGCCATTCGTTATGGCTAATTCTGCGTCTTATGACAATTCAAAGCGGCCCGCAGCGGTGGAGCACGCGCGAAAGCAGAGCGATGATTGGATCCGTGCCAGGGAGCTTGCGAAAAGTTTTCAAAACGGCGGCGTCAGCATTAATGTCTTACAGAGTGTCGAGCTTACCTTATCCATTGGGGAGTCGGTAGCCATTGTCGGCGCATCGGGGATCGGTAAATCAACATTGTTGCACATACTCGGCACCCTTGACCGGCCGGACAGTGGAATTTTAGAGTTTAAAGGCGAGGACGTTTTTCAATATGATGATGTTAAGCTGGCCCAATTTCGCAACCAAACCATTGGTTTTGTATTCCAATTTCATCACCTGCTGCCGGAATTCAGTGCCCTGGAAAATACGATGATGCCGGCTTTAATCAGTGGCTTAAGCAAATCGGAAGCCACTGCGCTTGCTGAAGAAATATTGGTCCGGGTTGGTTTGCAGGATCGACTGCACCACCGGGTCGGTAAGCTATCAGGTGGTGAGCAGCAGCGCGTGGCTCTTGGCAGAGCACTGGTTTTGAAACCGGCAGTTCTTCTGGCAGACGAGCCCACCGGTAACCTGGACAATGTCAACAGTGATCAGGTGCATCAGCTGATACTCGAGCTCAATCAGGAACTTTCCATGACCCTGGTTGTGGTGACCCACAATATGGAGCTGGCCTCATACATGTCTCGCTGCGTTACGATAACTGAAGGAAAACTGCAGAACGTCTAATAATTCACAGGTGCTATTGCTAAGACCGGATATAATTGAAAATTTGCAATACATCCGAAACCCGTTCGACACGATTGGCTTTTTTTAGACAAAGATGAAATGGTCAAACACGATTCAGCCTTTTTTAAGGTGTGGCGTTCAATTCATATCCAGGTGATCAATAAAATTTGTTTGGTCATTATCGCCGCATTGGGAATATGCCTGCAAACGGCACACGCTCAACAAACACCGAGTGTCGTCATTTTGCCTTTTGAAATATTCTCTGAAGAGGATCTAACCTATTTACAATCGGAGATCCCATCGGCATTAAAAAATTCGCTCGAGCAAGCCGGCGCAAGGATTCTGGTGATCGATCCCATATCAGATCCTGAATGGAAAAAGCGGGTGGGCAATATCGAAGAGATCCAGCGCCTGAGCATTCAGACCGGTGCCGATCATGTTATCTGGGGTAGCCTCACCTGGCTCGGACAGCAGTTCAGTATGGACCTGAAATTGTATGATACAGCTTCTAAACGGCCTCAACCTTTTGCTGTTGTAGGCAAGGGAATTGAAAATTTACCCGCTGCAGTCGACCAGCTTGCGCAAGATTTAATCCTGAAGATATTTAAACGTCAGAAAATTCTGGCCATCAACGTTGAGGGCAATCGCCGGATTGAGGCTGAAGCCATAAAAAGGGTTGTCAAGACGCAACCCGGAGACATATACAATCAGCAAAGTCTTTCCGATGATTTAAAAGCTATTTATGCAATGGGCTATTTCGATGATATTCAAATTGAGGCTGAGACGCAGGCGGATGGATTCAGCGTAACTTTTAAGATCAAGGAAAAACCAACTTTGCGCCGCGTGAGTTTCAGCGGTTCTCGCTGGGCATTTAAGGATGAGGAAATCGAGGAGGTCATTACAGCCAAAAGGGGTACCATCTTAAATATCAATGTTATCCAAAATGACATGGATCGGATTGCAGAGCTGTACAAGGAAGAAAATTACCACAACGTTAAGGTCGACTATAAAATTTATGAAGAAAAAGACAATCAGGCCGATCTGGAGTATATCATTGATGGCGGTGAAAAATTTCAAATTGAAAGAATACAATTTGAGGGCAACTCGGCCTTTACCGATAAAGAGCTCAAGCGCCAGATGACAACAGCAGAAAGCAACATCCTTTCCTGGTTCACCAGTGCCGGTGATTTAAATGAAAATAATCTTGAACAAGATGTTGCCAGGCTAACTTCCTTTTATAAAAATAGCGGATACATGCAGGCCCGGGTGGGGGAGCCGGATGTCAATTTCATCGGTAACGAGATCGAAATTACCATAAAAATTGACGAAGGGCCTCGCTTTAAGGTTGGTAAGGTCGCAGTGACCGGCGATTTGATTCTGCCTGAAGAAGAATTAAGTGCCAGTTTAAAGATTAGCCAGGAAGAGTTTTACAATCGTGAAATATTACGTAGCGATGTTTTGAAAATCACCGACCTGTATGCCGACCGCGGTTTTGCATATGTAGATGTTGCTCCGAGTATCGACCAGGATTCTGAAAAATTGGTGGTGGATATTACCTTTGATATAAAAAAAGGTCAGGAAGTATACTTTGAAGAAATTATTATTTCCGGTAATACCAAAACGCGCGATAAAGTCATTCGTCGGCAATTACGTGTTTACGAACAGGAGCGTTTCAGCTCGCTGCGGCTAAAACGCAGTGTTCGCAATCTGTATCGTCTGGATTTTTTCGAAGATGTCAAAGTCGACACGACAAAAGGCAGCGCCGACGACAAGATGATACTAAAAATAGACGTTACTGAAAAATCCACCGGTGCCTTCAGCTTCGGGGCCGGTTACGGAAATGCCGATTTGCTATATGGAACGGCATCGATTGGCGAACGCAACCTGTTCGGTCGGGGACAGCGGCTCGAGCTGAAAGCCGCCGTGGGCAGTAAAACCCAAAATATTAACCTTTCTTTTACCGAACCTTACATCTACGATATTCCGCTCAGCGGAACACTGAACTTTTATAACTGGCAATACAGTTATGACGAATATGATAAGGACAGCTTCGGCACCGGGCTCAGCTTCAGCTATCCCATTTTTAATTATACCCGTGCGCGGTTTGGCTACGTTTACGATCTGGCCAAGATTACCAATATCGATGATGATGCGCCCGACTCCATCAAGGAGTTGGATGGGGAAAACGTTAAAAGCAGCGTCAAATCCTCGTTGACCTACGATTCGCGCGATAACACCTTTGTTCCTACGGAAGGGTCCAGTCATGGATTTAACTTTGAATTTGCAGGTCTTGGCGGTGATATCGGCTTTATGAAATACATTGCCGATACCGCAATTTACATTCCCTTGTTTTGGGAATTTGTGCTTGCACCGCATCTGGAAGCCGGTTATGTCAATAAAACCCGGGATAAGAAACTGCCCGACTATGAGAAGTTTTACCTGGGCGGAATCGGCTCGCTGCGCGGGTTCAAACGGGACGACCTGGCTCCGAAAGATAGCGATGGCAATTCCGTCGGGGGCGATAAGTACGTGCAGTTCAACCTGGATCTGACGTTTCCGCTGGTCAAAGACCAGGGGGTATTCGTCGGCGTGTTTTTTGATACCGGTAAAGTATATGGTGATAATGAGACGATAGAGTTTAACCCCAGTGATCTGCGGCAAAGCGCAGGCCTGGGAATACGCTGGTTGTCTCCGATGGGGCCCGTGCGTCTGGAATACGGCTGGATCCTTGACCAGGAAGACACGGATTCGGGTCCCGGCAACTGGGAGTTTTCGATGGCATCCGCCTTTTAAAGAGGCTTGAAGCCGAATCAATTTGATCCTAAATTATTTTTTTAACCAATCAGGGGGAAAAGAATGCGAATATTCAATATGACCAAAGCGATTTTCATCGGCCTTTTATATCTGTTTTGGCTCGGCTCCGCGTCTGCAGCTGATGTTGCCAAAATCGGTACGGTCGACGTTCAACGCATAATGGGTACATCCGAGCAGGGAAAGGCGGCCAAGGCGCAGATAAAGGCGCAGAGTGACAAAATGACGGTTGCATTGAAAGAAAAAGGCGCTGAGATAGAAGAGCTAAAAAAACAGATAGAACGTGAGTCTATGGTGATGAGCAAGGAGAAACGTGAGGAAAAGGAAAGAGAATTCCGAATTAAACTCAACGACCTAAAATCCTTGGAGAAGCGCTATCGAGGCGAATTGCAGGCCATGGAAAAACAACTGGCAGGCGAGATGCGCAAATCGGTATTCAAACTGGTTGAAGAAATTGGAAAGAAAGAAGGATACTTGCTCATCATCAATGATTTTAACATCATGTATTCACCGGCTTCAATCGACATTACGGATAAAATCATCAAAGAGCTTAATGCCCGCTATAAGAAGTAAACCGTTAATGAATGCGGCATGCTAAATCGATTTATGCGGAAGGTATGTTTCGCTAACCAGCCAGCTGGAGAAAAAATGGACAAAACGCATGACATCCAAGCCATCATGAAATTTTTGCCTCATCGGTATCCGTTTATACTGGTAGACCGGGTTCTGGAACTGATACCGGGTGAAAGGGTTACCGCCCTTAAAAATGTCACCATTAACGAGCCCTTCTTTCAAGGGCATTTTCCGACCTATCCGATTATGCCGGGGGTTCTGATTGTGGAAGCTATGGCTCAGGCCGCAGGCGTTCTTGCGCTTGAATCGATGTCTGAAGATAAACAAGGCCGGCCGGTCTTTTTTATGGGGATGGACAAAGTTAGATTCAGAAAACCAGTTGTACCGGGTGATCAGTTGCTGTTAAAAATCGAAATTTTAAAGTCCCGATCAAATATCGTGAAAGCTTCTGCCAAAGCACTGGTCGAAGACAATGTCGTTGCTGAGGCCGAAATCATGGCCACACTCGGGTAAAATTCTTATCGGCCTTTTCAAATTTGCTTCCTATTTTTTGGCGCCATCTTATCCTATCCGGCCTCGCCCTTTACAACGATACGGTCAGGTACGGCGTTGCCAACAGGCTGCATCGGTTTCGAACTAAAAAATGCAAATACCGCTATTGATAAATAAATATATATTCAGGGAATTTATTCCGCCGTTTGTCGTAAACGTACTGTTTTTTACCTTTATATTCCTAATGGCCGAGCTGATCCAAATTACCAACTGGATCGTTAATTACGATATCAATTTGTTCACCATTTTACGGATGATTATTTACCAGACCCCCTATTTTTTAATTTTTGTCATCCCGCTGTCAATCATGATTACCATTCTGCTGACCTTTTTAAGATTGTCCAGTGAAAATGAGATTATGGCAATGAAATCGGGTGGTGTCAGCATTTATGGCTTACTGGCGCCGGTCGGAGCATTTTGCTTAATCGGGTTTGTCTTAACCCTTTTCATGACCGTTTATGGTCAGGCATGGGGGCGTAGTGCGTTAAGAGCCTTGACCCTGCAGGTCGTTTCGGAGAGCATTGATATCGGCTTAAAAGAACGCACCTTTGATGACAGCTTTGATGGTGTTACCATTTATGTGAATGAAATAAATCTAAGAAACAAAAATCTGGTTGATGTTTTTATTGAAGACAATCGTCAACCCGATCGGGTCAATACGGTGATTGCACCCAGGGGTATGATTTTTAGCGACCCCGACAATGCGACCGCCCATTTGAGGCTTTTCAACGGCAGCATCCACCAAACCAACCTGAATGAAAAAACCGCACATGCCATTCAGTTTGACACCTACGAAATCAGCCTCGATACGAAGCGCTCTGTTGCTCGCAAAAAGGAAAAACCAAAGCGTCCCAAAGAAATGAGTTTCAATGATTTGCGTCACTTTGTCCAAACCGTTGATCGAAAAAACGGGCGCTATTACAGCATGCTGCTAGAGCTGCATCGGCGATTGGCCTTACCATTTGGTTGTTTTGCGCTCGGAATTATTGCCGTGCCGCTGGGGGTCCAATCCAGGTCTGCCAAACGATCGTTCGGTCTGGTTTTGGGGCTTTTCTTTTTTTTATGTTACTATTTATTGATGTCGATGGGAAAAGTTTATGGCGAAACAGGTGCCTATCCGCCGCAGATCGGCATGTGGCTTCCCAACATCATCATTGGCGGCTTAGGCGTCCACTTTCTCATTCGCACTGCCAATGAACGCACACTTAAACTCGACACTGTATATCGTCGGCTGCAAAGACTATTTTCACGGTTCACGCGATAATTAAAGTTGCCTGTCAACGCCAGGGGATAAACATCATTTTATTTTATTGCGCTCATTTCACCCGATGGGCGGGCCCGCCTCCGGTGAGCACTTACAAGATTCAGATCTGAACCCATGACGATCATAGACCGCTATCTGATAAAAGAGATTCTCAAAAGTTTTGTTATCGTTCTTATTATCGTATTGGGGCTGTACGTCATTGTCGAATTTTTTAATAAGGCCGATAATTTTATGGAAGCCGGGCTGTCGATTTCGCGTTTGATTCGCTATTTGCAATTAAAATTACCACAGATCATTGTTGAAATTACGCCCATTGGAATTCTTCTAGCTGTTTTGGTTGCTCTGGGTTTGATGAACAAGCACAATGAAACGATCGCTTTAAAAAGCGGGGGTGTTAGCGTCTATTTCCTGATGAGAGCGGTTCTGGCCATTGCAGTAGTTCTGTGTGTTATCCTTTTTTTCTTATCTGAGGTCATCGTGCCCATCACCATCAGCAAGGCAAACAAAATATGGTTTAGTGAAGTCAAAAAAAGACCGGTGTCAGCGACACGCCAGAAAAACATATGGATTAAAAGCCATCGTGCCATATACTTTATTAAATACTTCAACCCGCAAAACCTGAGCGTCTCCGGCGTTACGTTGAGCTACTTTGATAGCGACTTTAGACTTTTAAAAAGGATCGACGCCACCGCCGGCAATTATCAAAACGGCAAGTGGATATTCTCTGACATCATGGAGCAGGTGCTCGATAAAAAATCACTTTCATATGCAGTCCAGATATATCCGCACAAAGCTGTGGAGATTGATATTTTGCCGGAGGATCTAAAGCGTGTGTTTACAAAATCCGATGAAATGAACGTCGCTGAATTGTTTTCTTATATCCGGGAAGTCGAATCCGAAGGTTACGATGCGACGACCTATCGCGTTGATTTGCACGCCCGCTTTGCTTTTCCTGTTTTATCGATTATTGTGTGCATTATCGGCATTGGCATTGCCGTTAGACGCAAAGGCCGGGAGGGGCCGTCGATCAGCATTGCATTTGGTGCGATGGTGGTATTTGCGTACTGGGTGGTGCACAGTTTTTGCCTGTCACTCGGATACGGCGGTATGCTGCCGCCCATTGTGGCTGCCTGGATTTCAAATGTTATTTTTTCATGTTATGCTATATTAAATCTCATAAATGCGGAATAAAGGAAGGACGTCATGGCCATCAGCCAGGAACTACTGGACATACTCGCATGCCCCAAATGTAAAGGCGACATACACCTAAATGACCGCCAGGATGGACTGATCTGCGATCAATGCCGTCTGGTATATGAAATCAAAGATGACATTCCGATTATGTTGATCGATGAGGCCAAACCGCTTGACGGTTAAAACAGTTCATCGTTATTTGTTGTTCGTTATTCGCATGTAAGCTGTTTGTTGCGTCGATACTGTTGTTAACAATAACAAATAACCAACAACTGCGAAAAGATGAGCAAGCTGCAAGCACCCAAACCGGCAAAATTGGTCATCGGCCTGTTTACAGGTGACATTCAAATTTTCAAAAAGCTGGTGCCGGAATTTATTTCCGCATACGGTCAAATCGATCTGGTGAGCCCCTGGATGGCCTTCAACTATACCCGCTATTACGAAATGGAGATGGGATCACCTCTGCACCGGCGGTTGTGCGCATTTCAGCCGTTGATTGCTCAACAGGACCTGGCCGGCATAAAAATGAATACTCACCAGATCGAGCAAGCCTATTCGCAAAGCGGACGGCGCCGTGTTAATATTGATCCCGGCTACATGTTGCGCGAGCGGTTCGTTCTGGCATCCGGTAAAAATTTCAGTCATCGCATCTGTGTCGGTAACGGTATCTATGCCGATTTGACCCTGATGTATCATAAGGGTCACTTTCAAGCACTACCCTGGACGTATCCTGATTATGCCGGTGACGATATGCTCGCATTTCTTAAACAGGTTCGAAACAAATATATCTGGGATATCAAAGATGATGTTAAAAAGCATGACAGCCTATGCAAGTGCTGAAAAAACGGCAGATGATCTAAAAGCAACTATTGAAATTCGTTCTTATAACAGTCGGCACACCGACATATTTATTCGGATCTCATCGCCATATCAATTTTTGGAGGACAAATTAAAAGATCTGATCAACACGCGAATCGCCCGCGGGCGGCTTGAAATTCGTTTACAAATTGAGGATCGCTCCAATGAAGCTGCCGCCCTTGAGATTGACGAAGCCCGGACAAATGCACTGATGGCCATATTTGAACAATTAAGCACCAGATACAAATTAAAAGATGAGATAACGTTGAATATGTTGCTGAACGCTGGCGGTATTATCAAGCCTGTTGAAAAATCGCCAAAAGAAGAAATGATCTGGTCGGTGGTCAAGGATTGCGCTACACTCGCGCTGGAAGACCTTGAGGCCATGCGGCGCACGGAGGGCGATTTTATTGCTTCGGATTTCCGACACCGTCTGGATTTCATCAGTGAATGTTTAGAACAGATCAGAAAAGGATCTGCCCATCTGTTGGCGCAATATCGGCAACGGCTAACAGACCGGATTGCGGCGCTGACCCAAAACATCGTCGAGCTAGATCCGGCGCGGATTGCCCAGGAAGCCGCCTTTTTAGCAGATCGCAGCGATATCTCCGAAGAAATGACAAGGGCGGAAAGTCATTTGAAGCAGTTCGAGCAAATCATGCAGGCCCCGGAACCAGCCGGTCGTAAATTGAATTTTTTATTACAAGAGCTCAATCGAGAATTTAACACCATGGGTTCCAAGATAGGCGACGCGACGATTGCCCATTTGGTCATTGATGTAAAGTCAGAACTCGAGAAGATCAGGGAACAAATTCAGAACGTAGAATAGATCTGGCTGACGCGTTCATTTTCATGCCAGGTTTCCAAGGTAAAACCGGAGGTAAAATGGACCAGACATTACTTAACATCGGCTTTGGCAGTTCGGTGGTCGCCGATCGCGTTGTTGCGATCGTTTCACCGAACTCTGCCCCGATGAAACGCCTCAAAGACGAGGCCAAGGAAGAAAAGCGTTTGATTGATGCCACCCATGGCCGAAGAACCCGCTCCATCATTGTAATGGACAGCAATCATGTTGTTCTGTCGGCCATTCAGGCGGAGACGGTTTCCCAGCGCTATGCGATGCTCAAAGAGCTCACCTGATTTCTTACGAAAAACTGAAAGCGCGGCTAAATGCTAGATCTTAATCAATCGCCAACGGCCCCATTTTGTGCCATGCACATCGGGAATAGGGGATAAAACCCTAATATCGCCAAACACTGATATAACCCACAGTTGTCACCAGTCATATGTCGTTACGACCACCGCATCTTTTTATTATTTCGGCCCCTTCAGGAGCAGGCAAAACAACTCTGTGCCGTGAGGTTCACCGGCAATTTCCGCAAATGCTTTACTCC
>JASFIG010000029.1:0-21718 GCA_050122795.1 Desulfobacterales bacterium | reverse complement strand
AATTGGAAGCGACTGGCGCAGGCCAATCCGAAGCTGAATCCCAAACGCATCCCTGCGAATGCGCCCATTTTAATTCCGGCCAAACTGGTCAAAAAGAAAACAGCGCCCCCTGAAGCCTTTGCCGCCAAGCACCGCATCTATTATTTTGTTCATCAGGTGAAATGGCGCGGTGAAACCTTAAGTTTGATTGCCAAGTGGTACACGGGGCACTATGGCAACTGGAAAGCGCTGGCGCGGGCAAATCCAGGCCTGAATCCCAATCAGATTGCCCTGGGCAACCGGATCCATATTCCACCTGAAATGCTGATAACCAAAAAAACATTACCCCGCAAGGTCGTCGCTCGAACCCTGCCCGGGTATTTTGCCCATACGGTCAAAAAAACGGACGAAAAATTGGCGGACATTGCCAAATGGTATACCGGCAGTGCGAGCAACAAAAAAGCAATTGCCGCTGCCAATCCGGATATCGATCCCGACTTTCTGCTAATTGGAAACGAAATCTATATTCCATCCAATTTGTGTAAAACCGATAAACCGCTGAATCAAAAATCCGTTCAGAAGACGGCCAAAGTGACAGATAAAGGCGCTCAACCCGAAGCTGCTCCTTCAGCGCCCAAGCCCAAAAAAATCCAGCTTTTTGGGCCCAAGCAATTTCAGGCCAATTAGCGCCTGCCCATTTGAGGGTCCGCGGAGCACTCACCGCTTGTCATCATAATTTTGTGAACGGATGGCGGCATAAGTGTTATAGCAAAAAATGTCCTGTGATCGGAAGTTTTGGACAACCACTATAAAATCTCCGGCCCTGTTTGTCAGGGTCGGATATTTCTTTTCCCGGAAACGTGGAATGTGACCGGCCCATGCCAAAGCCGGAGGCATCTGGATGAATGATCATTCATTTGCACGTGCGGCCCTTGTCTGCATTGCCGAAAATAACCGACCTTCGATTTGTTAATCCTATATTAACAATATATATCTATATTTAGACAAAATTTTTTGGTCTGGTGCCAAGAAATTAAGGTTTTTATTGACAGAGGTATTTGTGATCTGATAGATGAATGAATATTCATTCATTTTTGATTATTTCAACCTGAGGAGGAGGTCATTATGCCAAGGAAGATCAGATCGGCCGCGGTGATCGGTTCCGGAATTATGGGGGGCGGTATTGCCGCGCTGCTGGCCGGAGCCGGGATAAAAACACTTTTGCTGGATATCGTGCCCCCGGATTTAAAAGAGGAAGAAAAAAATGATCCGGTGGCCCGCAATCGAATCGTTAAGGCCGGGCTGGATACGGCACTGGCGACTCAGCCGGCTCTGTTCATGTCTCCCAAAGATGCCGAGCGCATTTCAGTTGGTAACCTCACAGATGATTTCGACAAAATTGCCGAATGTGATTGGATCGTAGAAGTCGTCGTTGAAAACTTAAAAATTAAACAGGACCTGTTTGAGCGCATCGAGCCGGTTCGAAAAAAAGATGGTGTTGTTTCGTCCAACACATCCGGCATTCCCTTAAAAGCCATGTCCAAGGGGCGCAGCAAGGCCTTCAAGCAACATTTTTTGGGAACTCATTTTTTTAACCCGGTGCGCTATATGAAGTTGCTGGAAATCATACCGGGCGAAGAAACCCTTCCCGAGATCCTCGAGTTCATGGCTGATTTTGGAGAGCGGATTCTGGGTAAGGGCATCGTCTGGGCCAAGGATACCCCCAATTTTGTCGGCAACCGCATCGGGGTGCAGGGCATGGTGAAAGTGATGCAACTGATGCTCGCAGAGGGGGTCACCATTCCGGAGGTCGACGCCCTTTTTGGACCGGTCATGGGTCGACCGCGAACCGGGATGTTTAAGACCGCCGATATCGTTGGTCTGGATACCCTGGCGCATGTGGCCCAAAATACCCACGAGCTGATTGCTCATGATGAGGACCGGGAAAGCTTTGTCCTGCCGGACTTTGTGAATACCATGATCGAAAAAAACCTGCTGGGTAAAAAAAGTCAGAGTGGCTTTTATAAAACCGAGCTGACACCGGACTGGCAGAAAATTCGCAAAGTATTGAACCCGGCAACATTTGAATACGAAGAGGCCCAACCGGTGGAATTGCCCTGTCTTGCGGAAGCCTCAAAAGCCGGCACTTTAGCCGAAAAGATGCGCGCAGTGGTCTATGGAAAAGACAAAGGGGCCCAGTTTGCCTGGAAAGCGGTGGCCAACAACCTGATCTATGCCGCCAACCGAATACCGGAAATTTCCGATACCATCGTGGACATTGACAACGCCATGCGCTGGGGTTTCAATCTGGAGATGGGGCCATTTGAAACCTGGGATGCCATTGGCCTGGAGACTTCGGTTGCACGCATGCAAAAAGAAGGATTGAAGGTACCGCCGAAAATCCAAAAGATGCTCGAGGCCGGACACACCGCTTTTTATAAAATGGAAAACGGCATCGTTTTTTTCTACGATTTTGAATCCGAAAGTTATCAGCAAAAGGTGGTCAGCCCCAACATTATTTCGCTGGCATCATTGAAAGCCCAGGATAAAGTCGTCCAGGAGTCTGAATCCGCATCCCTGATCGATCTTGACGATGGGGTATTCTGCCTCGAGTTCCACACCAAAATGAACTCATTGAATCAGCAAATTGTTGAGGCCCTCCATAAAGCCAGAGAATTTGTTGATCGCCAGGGGGTCGGGCTGGTGATCGGCAACCAGGCCGGCGGCATGCCGGGGGCCTTTTCAGCCGGTGCCAATCTGGCTGACATGAGCGCTGCAGCCAAGGCCGAACGCTATGCGGATATCGAGAAGTTGATCAAAAATTTGCAATACGGACTGCAGGAGTTGCGCTATGCACCCTTTCCGGTTGTGGCCGCCCCTTTTGGCTTAACCCTTGGCGGCGGCTGTGAGGTGTGCCTGGCGGCAGATAAGCTTGTCGCGCATGCCGAGCTGTATATGGGGCAGGTGGAAATCGGGGTCGGCCTGATTCCGGCCGGCGGCGGCTGCCTGAACCTGATGAAAAAATGTTTGAGCGCGTTGCCCGCAGTGGTGACCGATTTTGATCTGGCCAAATTTTTCCTGCCGGTGTTTATGGCGATTGCCATGGCCAAAGTGACGACCTCGGCCTCCGATGCCCGGGCCAACGGGTTTTTAGGTCCCTGTGATCGCATCGTTTTCAATCGCGACTACTTGATCGGAGAGGCCAAAAAAGAGGTCCTCAAGATGGTGGACGAAGGGTATGCCCCGCCGTTGAAGCGCAAGATTAAAGTGCTGGGTCAGGCCGCCCAGGGAATGGTGAACGCGGAAGTGTCCAATATGCTCAGCGGCAAGTTTATATCCGAGTATGATGCTTTTCTGGCCAAAAAGATTGCCTATGTCATCAGCGGCGGAGACGTGCGCGATAATGCCAAAGTGGATGAAGATGTGATCCTGACCCTGGAGCGCGAAGTCTTTATGGACCTTTTAAAGGAGGAAAAAACGCTGGCGCGCATTGATCATATGCTCACAACCGGCAAACCCCTCAGGAACTAGAGGAAATGGCTAATTTTCCGATGGGCTGCGTTCTCCGCGGGTTTATGCCTTCAACGTACTATCAGTACGCCTCAGGCATAAACCCTTGTGCGGCCTTGCCCATCAAAAAATTATCACATTTCCAAAAAAATATATTACTTGAACAATTTGATTAAAAATATACGCAGTCGCTATACAATCTGTAAAGACTTTAATTTTTAAGGAAAAATTAACTAATTGGCTAGCCTAGCAAAGGAGACAGATCATGAGAGATGCCTATATTGTGACGTCGATAAGGACACCGGGGTGTAAGAGAAGCAAAGGGGCCTTCAAAGATACCCGGCCGGAGGATTTGTTGTCTTTTATTTTAAATGCAGTTGTCGAGCAAACCAAAGGTCTTGAAAAAAAAGATGTCGAAGACATCATGATCGGCTGCTCGTTTCCGGAAGCCGAGCAGGGGCTGAACATCGGGCGCATCGCACCTCAAATTGCCGGATTCCCGGTTGATGTGACCGGGGCGACCGTCAACCGTTTTTGCGCCTCGGGTCTGGAGGCCATCGCCCAATGCGCCCTGCGGGTCATGTCCGGCTGGTCGGATATTGTCATCGGCGGCGGCCTGGAGTCCATGACCTATGTCCCCATGGGCGGCAATCTACCGCGACCGCATCCGGAATACACCAAAAAACTGGCTGATCTGTATGCGTCCATGGGCATCACCGCTGAAAATGTGGCCAATCGCTACGATGTCTCCCGGGAAGCCCAGGATGAGTTTGCCTATCAATCCCAGATGAAAGCGGCTGAAGCCAAAAGCAAAAAGTTATATAAAGAGCTGGTGCCGACCCCGGCCACCCGCTACGTGCCCCGAGAAGACGGGACCTATAAAAAAGAAACCTTTATGCAGGATTTTGATGACGGCATCCGGGAGGATACCACCCTGGAAGGCCTGGCCGGTCTGAATCCGGTATTTGCCGCCGGCGGATCGGTTACCGCCGGCAACTCGTCCCAGATGACCGACGGGGCTGCTGCCAGCGTGATCATGAGTGCAGACAAGGTCAAAGCGCTGGGGGTTCAGCCGATTGCCAAATTCAAGGGCTATACCACCGTGGGCTGCAAACCGGATGAGATGGGTATCGGCCCGGCGCTGGCCATCCCCAAACTGATGAAAATGACCGGCATGGATCTAAAAGATATCGGTCTTTTTGAGATCAACGAGGCCTTTGCCTCCCAGGCCCTTTACTGTGTCAATCAGCTGGGCATCGATCGACAGATCGTCAACATCCACGGCGGCGCCATTGCTTTAGGGCATCCGCTGGGGTGCACCGGCGCCAAGCTGTGCGCAACGCTGCTGAGCAATATGCAGCAGCGCGGGGTCAAATACGGCGTGGAATCCATGTGTGTCGGCGGCGGCATGGGGGCGGCGGCCCTTTTTGAATTGTGCGACTGATGTTCGCTTTCAGGTAATTTGATGAATTAAAAAGGCTGCTTTTCTAGGCAGCCTTTTTTAGTATCATATGTGTATTGTTTTTTTACGATTCTGCTTTAGCTGTGGCCTGTAAAAATATCTCCGGGTCCTTCCAATCCAGGTTTTCAAAATCGGTAACTTTTATTTGGTGTTCATTTAAACGCAAGGACGAGCATGCCGTCTTCAAATCGGCCAGGTTGCGCGACATAAAATCCTGAAACTTTTCGCTCGGAATGAGGACGCCATTGGCCAAAAATAAGGGCCCCAGCTCCTTTAGGATCAAATTAAACAATTTTATTTTGACTCGGGCCCGGTGCTGTTGACCCGGTGTTCGTCCCCCGCTGTATGAAATCGTATTGCGCATGGGGGCTAAAATACCGCCACTACGTAAGACAGCGCCGACTAAACCCGGCATGGCACCTGAAAGGGCCAGGGTGACATTGTCCTGGATGAACGCTTTTTCAAAATCATCCACCGGCATCCCATTTAAAAATAGCGTTTGAATTCGGTCTTTAAGATAATTTTCGTCAATACCCATCTGCTGGCAAAGTAAATCTTTGATACTACGACCTGTTTCAGTAGTTACGACGAAGCCCTGTTGCAATAGATAAAAAAACCTGGGCAGCGACTCTCTACTGATTTCAAGACTTAGTTTGGTCATCAGATTTTCTTCCCGCAGTTATAAGAAAAATGGAGAGATCCGAAGTGGCTCTCCCCATTTTTCCAGTGTACTTGTTTGTTATTTACCAGTTATAGACCTCATCGAGCTCTTCATCTTTAACCATGAAGGTAATATCGTGCGGCGGCAGTTTTTCCTTTTTAAAATATTCAGGCAAGCGATCGTCTTTAGACGTTAAACCAGCCGCCAGATTAAATTCGCGCTCATTTTTCAGGATGGATTTGCCCAGCTCGCTGACATCATCAGCTGTCAGGCTCAAACCGTAAAATGCATTAATCATATCGATCAGAGCCTGAAATGTCTCCGGTTGATCCAGCACCGGAAAAGCAACGAACAGACACATGCCGGTGGCATCAACAGCTGCCGTGGCAATCTGCAGGTTTCGGGAAAGCTCAATTTGCCCTTCGGGTTTGAGCGGGTCCACTGATCCGCCGACACCCATAATGTTGGTTGCCACTGCATAACCGGCGGTATGATCAGCGCCCATGGTGGCGGTGGCGTAAGTGACGCCGATGCCCTGCACGCCGCGGGGGTCATAGGCCGGCATGGCCTGTCCTTTGACAACCGGAACGCGTTCGACACCGAAAACCTTGCCGGTCATCGCCGCGCCGCTACCCAGTATGCGACCCAATGGTGTGCCCTCTCCGACTTCTTTAACCAGCCTGATGGCGGCTTCAGCATCGCCAAACTCGGCCAGACCGGCCTCCATGGCGACACCAATTGTAGCGCCCATTTCAATTGTGTCCAGTCCAAAATCATCATCGAGGCGATCCAGCTGCGCGATGGCATCCAGGTCATCGATGCCGCAATTGCCGCCATGGGCCCAGACGGTTTCGTATTCGGGTTGTTTGGTCAGATACTGACCGTCTTTGTTCAAATACGTTCCAGAGCAGCGGATGATGCAGCCGCGATGGCAACCATGCGTAGCGGCGCCCTTGCCGCCGCGCTCTTCTTCAACCGCGGCCTGAGTTTCCCCGCTGATCTTATCGCAATTATCAAAGCGGCCCCACATGAAGTTTTTGGTGGGATATGCCCCGGCTTCGTTAATGACGTTTGTCAATACATTGGTACCGTATGCCGGCAGGCCTTCACCGCTGACCGGGTGCTTTTTCAGCCCGGCCACCCATTCTTTATTGGCGGCTTTAAATGCATCCGGATCCTTGGGCTGTCGCATTTTCATTCCGGAATCATCGATAACAATCACCTTGACGCCCTTGGCGCCCATAACCGCCCCGACACCGCCGCGACCGGCATGGCGGGTGGGTCTGAGTTCCATATCGCTGCAGGCAATGGATGCGCCGGCCAATTTCATTTCACCGGCCTGGCCAATGGAGATGCAGGAAATTTTATCACCATATTCGGCCTTCATTTTATCGACGGTATCATAGTTTCCGAGCATACACAGGCTGTTGTCTTCCTGAATATCGACCCCGTCTTTGTTGATTAAAATCCTATACAGCGTGTCGGCTTTGGGTTTGCCTTCCAGCACGATGGCGGCATATCCCAACCGGCCGAGCATCTGTGACGGCTGCCCACCGGCATTGGCTTCCTTGATGCCGCCCGTCAGAGGGCTCTTGCAGCCCACCGATAAACGGCCGGACATCGCTGCTGTGGAGCCGCTCAACAGCCCCGGTGCAATTACCAGTTTGTTATCTTCCCCCAGGGGGTGGCATAATGGCGGAACTTCCTTTGAGACGATGGCCGATGTCAACCCGCGACCGCCTGCGCCGGCATAGTCGCCCACCGGTTCGGTTTTCGCTGCCGGTCCGCCATCCGCACCCATGTTGATTCTTAGAATCTGGTCCATGTGCACCTCCTTTTCTGAGTTGAATCGTTAGTCACTCTAAATCTGCCCTATTTGACCGTAATGACGAATTGATCCTTGAATATGGATTGACATGTATAATCTTAATTTTCATATTCGGATTGAACACCAATGTCAAGGTCTTTGCCGGTTATGGCTTGCCAAAATCACTCAAAATCAATTATATCTATTCAGCAACATAAGGATATACAGAACTTATTCAAAAGATTGGAAACGATGCTTTCCGATTGGCCGGTTGAACGCGTTGTTCCGTTTAGCACGTTAAGCCCGAAAAAGGGGAAACCGCCTCATCATATTAACCGGCAAACGGGCCAACGATTAACGGGCTCAACCAATAGGAAGGATATCCTCATGAAAATTTATCACTATCCGTCGCGGACGGCCGATCAGCGGGTGGAGCGCATTGTCAAACGCGGTCTGGTTTTTTCAAAAAAGGAGCTGGCGGCAGTCAGCCGCATCTGCGAAAATGTCCGTAAACGGGGAGATAAAGCCGTTATCGCCTATACTCAGCAATTTGACTCGGCGCGCGTAGGCACTCGATCATTGCGGGTATCTCAAAAGGAACTCTCCGATGCTGCCAAAAAAGTTGATCGATCTTTTATGCGGGCCTTAAACCGGGCGGCGACCCATATCAAAAGCTTTCATGAGTTGCAGAGACGCCGCTCCTGGATGCAGACCGATCGACCCGGTACGTTGCTGGGCCAGCTGATTTGCCCGGTGGATGCCGCCGGCGTCTACGTGCCCGGCGGCAAAGGCGGGCAGACACCACTGGTGTCTTCGGTGCTGATGGGGGTGATTCCGGCCAAGGTGGCAGGTGTCAAAAAGATTGTGATGGTGACACCGCCGACCAAAAGCGGCGGGGTAAGCCCTCACCTGCTGGTGGCGGCCAAAAAGGCCGGTGTCGACGCGGTTTACAAAGCCGGTAGTGCCTGGGCCATTGCCGCTCTGGCTTTCGGTACCGAAACGATTCCCAGAGTCGATGTCATTGTCGGCCCGGGCAACATTTATGTCACCCTGGCCAAGAAACTTTTAATGGGTACCGTGGGAATCGACTCGATTGCCGGCCCCAGCGAGATTCTGGTCATCGCCGATGAGGGTGCCAGGCCGGATTTTATTGCTGCCGATCTGCTGTCCCAGGCAGAGCATGATGCCCTGTCTTCGGCCATATTAATCACCGATTCGCTCAAATTGGCCAAGCGCGTTGCCAAAGAGGTGAAGCGGCAGCTTGCAAGCCTGGCCCGTGCAGATATTGCCCAAGAAGCACTTAAAAAGTTCGGCGCGATTATGGTGGTCAAATCGATGAATGACGCCATCGACATGGCCAACCGGATTGCCCCGGAACATCTCGAGCTGCAGGTACGGGATCCATTTGAGGTACTGAGTCACATCCGCAATGCGGGCGCCGTATTTGTGGGAGACTATACCCCGGAACCGGTGGGCGATTACATGGCCGGTCCCAATCACGTGCTGCCCACCGCCGGTACGGCCCGGTTTGCATCGGCCTTGTCGGTGGATACATTCATCAAAAAGACCAGCGTGATTCAATATACCCAAAAGGCCTTTCGGCGCGAGGCCGCCGACATCATGCGCCTGGCGGAGATTGAGGGTTTGGGAGCGCACGCCAAATCGGTTAAAGTGAGATGTCAAAGGTGAGATATGTGGACATCATCTAAACTAATATGAAAGAATTTGTACTCGGAGATTCTTAGCCGTTATCCATTATCCGGCTACGTTTCACATATCGGGCCGCTATCTTAAATTACCAAATTACAACTCGGGAGACTCGCACATCGTGGTCAAAGCTTCGATGTGATCGTTCTGACCTTGATACAGCCTTGTCATTTCGATGAGAATACCTGCAATCTGAGCCAATGCCTGGACGAAATTAACATCATCCAAGGTAAATTCCCATTTCTCAGCGGTGTAGGCGCGGATGGCACCGATGGATTCATCGCCGACCATTATGGGTACTGAAAGAATGGAGGCAATCCCTTCTTTTTTTGCCGCATCGGGATACTGGATTCGGGGATCATCGCTAACATCATAGACCGCTATTGGGCCATCTTTGAGGGAATCGGCAATAGAGTGCAAAGCACTTACCGGCCCCTTGCTTAAATACTCCGAACTCAATCCTTGTGAAGCGGCTACTTCCAATTCTTTGGAACGCCGATTGATTAGAAACAGGGCACATCCTTTGATATCAAGCGCAGATTTAATGCTTTCCACTGTCATTCGGATGATTTCTTCCGGATCCCTTGATTTAGAAAGGGATCTGGAGATTTTGATTAAGGTTTCATAATTTAGCCTCAGGTTTCTCATTTGACCCTCCTTATACTGACATGTCGGGGTTAACCTCCTAAGATATAGTGCACGCCGTCTGCATGCGAGAGGCAAGTGCATCCTCAATACAGATTAGATACGTCATAACCCTGGGATTGATGCTTTTTAAAAATAACGATTTACAAATTTGATTCCCGATCGAATCTCAGCAGAGCTATTGTAGAACAGAAGAGAGACGCAATAACTAGAGCATCATTTTGACTAGTGGGTGCAGAACAATTCATATAACCGTTAACAAAAATAATCATAATACTGAGAAAATTTTATTGCAACATACTTATGCAATTTCCAGCTATTTATTTTTAAAATAAACTGTTAAACTGACGTCACTGTAAAAAACCGGGATTTACGCCTGTTTTCCAAGTCAAAGGACCC
Source organism: Desulfobacterales bacterium (assembly GCA_050122795.1). GTDB lineage: Bacteria > Desulfobacterota > Desulfobacteria > Desulfobacterales > JAHEIW01 > JAHEIW01. The sequence continues at coordinate 11,548 of JASFIG010000029.1, read as the reverse complement.
GTTCATGAGACTGGAGCCATGCGCTCGAGATCAACCCTATCATCGCCGGTTCTAACGATTACGACAACCGGATTTATCGCAACCGTTGCTCAAATTATCATACTCAGAGAGCTTCTGGTTCTGTTTTACGGCAATGAACTGTCGGCGGGATTGATTTTTGCCGGCTGGCTCCTCTGGAGTGGCGTTGGAAGCGGGGTGGCCGCAAAATGGGCGTCGAAGATTTCAGCCCACACCAGCTTGCTCAGGACAATGCTCGTCTGTCTTGCGGCCCTGCTGCCCCTGTCGGTGCTCTTTATTCGTGCCACCCGTATCATCTGGGCGCTTCCAGCCGGCGAATTGCCTTCCATCGGGAAGATGCTGCTTATTTCCGTTGCCGTGACCGGTATCCTTTGCCCGGTATCCGGCGCCCTTTTTGGAATCTGCTGGGCCCTGCAGCGCAAGAATGGCGAGCATCAACCTTTCAGGATTTACATGGGAGAAGCCCTGGGTGCGGCTGCCGGTGGTCTGATCGTTTTTTTTGTTTTTCTGCCTTATGGCTCGGTTTTTACAAGCATATGGATCACCTCCGGGACGGGCCTCATCATTTCCGGATGGCTGCTGCGACCCTGGCGGCCGCCGTCTAAAATGCATCTGAGTCACTTTATCTGGCTGGCAGCGTCTTTGCTGGTTGTCGCGGTCGCGGTGGGCGGCACGCGTTTGGATCATTTGAGCCGGCGCTGGCAATGGGGGCCGAATCTTTCAGCCGTGTTTGACACCGCCTTTCACAACATTGCCGTGTTGAAGAAAGAGGGCCAGCTATCGGTTTTTACCAGTGGCCTGTGGCTTTTTTCGGAGCCGGATCAGCTGAGCGCAGAACAGGGGGTCCACCTGGCCCTTCTGCAACATCCGAATCCGAAGACCGTCCTATTGCTGGGCGGTGGCATTGCCGGCCTTCTGAAAGAGCTTTTTAAGCAGCCGGGCATCCAGCATATCGATTACGTGGAAACGGATCCGGATTTTATACGTCTGCTCAAACCGCACCTGTCACCTGCAACAGCGGCATCGCTTCAACATCCCCGTGTTCGTCTGTTTCACAAGGACCCTCGGGCTTTCCTGCGTCACTCTGATGAACACTATGATGTGATCTTGATGAATACGGGAGATCCGATCACCGCCCAGATAAACCGATTTTATACATTCGAATTTTTTTCCCAGGTGAAGCAGCAGCTTGCGCCGGGCGGGATTTTTTCTTTTGCGGTTTCGGGGGGCGAAAGTATGCTGGGGCCGACCCAGGCCCGTTTTTTGGGATCCATAAGAAAAACCCTTGTTCAGGTTTTCCCCCAAACACTCATTTATCCGGGCGATCAAAACCGATTTTTTGCCACCGAACGTTCCGGTGTGCTTCTGTCAGACCCCGCAGCACTTGTGGATCGTCTCACTGAACGCGACCTTCAACTCGGCTACATCCGGGAAGATACGCTTCAGGATACACTCAGCCCCTTCCGTCTGGATTATCTGAAATCCATACTGAACGGCAGTGCGGGGGTTGCCGTCAACCGGGATTTTTTCCCGATCTGTTATTACCATAATCTGATGCTGTGGGGAATCCAGTGGCACGCCGGTTTGCAAAAGCTTCTCAGTTTCCTGGCGGATTTGAAGCTTCAATGGTTGTGGATCGCTCTGGCCGTCGCCGGGGTCGTCACTGTTGCACTTTTCTGGTCGGGGCGCTGCAAATTCAAAGCTGCAGTCGCCGCAAGCATCTTTGTATCGGGCGCCATCGAAATGGTGCTTCAGGTAGTATTTTTGTTAAGTTTTCAAATTATGGCCGGCTTTGTTTATCGTCAGCTGGCTTTGATTATCGCTTTTTTCATGACAGGATTGGCAGTCGGTGCCGGCTGGATCTCACGGCAAAATCACTGCCTGTCGAAAGCCATTGCGATCCGGAAACGTTTTATTGTCGTTCAGGTGCTGGTCTGTGGGCTGCCCCTGGGACTGATGCTAATTTTGCCGTTGATCCAGGGACAGATTCGGATTTTTGTGTCGCCGGCAGCGCTGGGCTGGCTGTTCGCGGGTCTCAGCTTGACGGCCGGTATTCTGGGGGGCGTTCACTTTGCCCTGGCTGTTAAGGTTGCGGCCGGCACCGGGATTGCTCTGGAGAAAATTGGCGGCGGGTTCTATGCCCTGGATCTGGCTGGGGCTGCTGCCGGTGTTTTGATGGCAACTTTATTCATCATCCCGATATACGGCATTTATAATACACTGATTTTTCTCAGTGCATTCGCCGGCATCAGTTTGCTGACGCTTCTGCGCCAGCCCTGAATTTTGCATGAAAATAGATGAGAATCTTTTAAAAAAAAGTCTGCAAAATTTGCTTCAAAGGGATTTGAAATGGTTTCTATGACAAATTCCAGATGCCGGCAATGGCGCGCCCACACGTTTGACACTTGCCGTCATTTAAGTCCAGCACTTTTACACGATAGCCGATGCGCCGGATCAACATTTTTTGGCAGTCAGGGCAATACGTGTGTCCGCCGGGATGCTCGGGAACATTGCCCAGGTATACAAAATGAAGACCTTCATCTATGGCAATCTGCCTGGCTTTCTCGAGGGTTGATATGGGTGTTGGCGGAATACTTTTCAGCTTGTAACGCGGGTAAAAGCGGCTAAAATGCAATGGCGTGTCCGCCCCTAATTCCTTACAAATCCATTTGCACATGGCACGAACCTGCTTGGGGTCATCGTTTTTTCCAGGGACCACCAGGTTGACAATCTCGGTGTGCACGTTTCGGGTTTTTAGAAATTTCAGTGTGTTTAACACCGGCGCAAGACGGCCTGCGGCCATGGTTTGATAAAAATCCTCCGTAAACCCTTTAAGGTCAATACAGGCGGCATCCAGCACCTCACACAGGTCTTCAAGCGGTTGCGCATTGATGAATCCATTGGAATGCATGACGTTTAAAAGCGGCTGGGATTGGGCCAGACGGCCGATTTCCAGCATATATTCGATGAAAATTACCGGCTCCACATATGTTGAAGCAATCGCCTGACTTTTATATTCAAGCGCGCTTGATATGACCTCATCGGGCGCAAGTTTGTAATTATAGGTGTCATCCGGTCGCACCTGAGAAATTTCCCAGTTTTGACAAAATTTGCAGTCGAAATTACAACCGGCCGTGGCAATTGAAAAGGCGCGGCTTGCGGGCAGCACATGATAGAAAGGTTTCTTTTCGATCGGGTCAATATGAACCGCACAGGGGTTGGCATACACCAGAGAGTAATATTGCCCCTCGATGTTTTTGCGCACCTCGCAAATCCCTCGCTCTCCGGGCCCCACCTCACATGCGTGGGGGCAAAGTGTACAGCGGACGATTTGATCGTCCAGTTGCATAAAATAAGGGGAAAGTTTGCGCCCGAGATATCCTTTTTCTATCGCAGCGGCTCGGGCTGGACGGGATGCGCTCCACATCGGAAACACCGCGGAACTTGCGCAAATAGCAAGACCGCGCCCGCACCTTCCAAGAAAATTTCGGCGTGTCATCGCGTCTTTCACAGGACGCCTCCTTGTAGCCAGCTTCTATTTGGATTTTTTGTATAGGTCCCTGACCCTCACCGATCTGGGATCCAGACCGGTCAATCCGTATTCTTCGGCCCAGTCCATGGCCTCCAAAAATTCCTGCATGGAAATCCCTCGTGCAATGTCAGGATACTCATAGGCTTTGTAATCCACATGGTACTGCGACATAATGTTGACATAGGTGTGCCGGGGAAGGTTTGCGGCCACCCATTCGGCAAATTTTTTTGTCCCGGCCACGCGATTGGGCATCACCAGGTGTCGAATCATCAATCCCTTCCTGGCAACTCCGCGCTTGTCCACCCGATGAACACCCACCTGCCGGTTCATCTCGAACACAGCCGCCGTTGCCATTTCCGGGTAATCCCGGGCACCCGACGAGTATTTGGCGGCCATATCCGGCTCCATGTATTTGATATCCGGCAGGTAAATATCCACAATGCCGTCTAATAACTTGATGATTTCTGTCCGTTCGTAGCCGCTGGTATTATACACCAACGGGATACGAAGGCCTTTTTTGAACGCCAGTCGGGTGGCCTTCAGGATATTGGGCATCACATGGGTGGGGGTCACCAGGTTGATATTATGACAGCCGATTTCCTGTAGGAACATCATCAATTGTGCCAGGCCTTCATCTTCGATTGCCCGGCCTTCGCCTCTGATGGAAATCGGCCAGTTCTGACAGAAAACACAGCGCAGATTACAATTGGAGAAAAAAATCGTGCCGGATCCGTGTCGGCCGACCAACGACAGCTCCTCGCCGAAATGGGGCTGAGCTGTGTAAACCATCACTTTCAAAGGCGCTTTACAAAATCCCTTCTCCCCATCCAGCCGATTCACGCCGCATTCCCGCGGACAGAGCCGGCATTCTTCAAAAAATGCGTAGGCTTCCTCGACTCTAGCAGCCAGTTTACCTTCTTTTTCCAGCCTGACATAACCCGGATACTCTTGCTGTTTGGCCGATTCGGACGCGCAAACTGGGTAGGGTGAGAAAATCAGGGAGCCGCCCCACAAGAGCGTATTTTTAATGAAATCTCGCCTGCTTAACTTCATATCGGGTACACCCTGATCTGATTGGTTTTAAATTAACTGAAAATCTGAGAGGTTACAGATGAGACAGGAAATCGGGTTCACAAGGGAAATGAGTGCGCGCTGCAGGTCAGGTATAGGTATTATCAGCAGTGCATCGATCTAACCGGTTAGAAACTTCACAAAATGACCTTTTCATTATGGCGCAAGAGGCCCCCTGCAAAAGTCGCGTTCGTGTTTTCCGATCTAGTGTAATAACTACACGAATCGGCTTTATTTTGCAAGGGATCAATGTGCAGCCAGAATGCCATATGGTCGAATTCGAGATGATTGAAAATTTGTTAGGTATGATGATGGATGGAGCGAATTATTGTGTTGATGGATGTATAGCCGGTGTCCGCCTCAAGCTCAAGCGTGCAAAAATAGGGTTGTTACCAAAACATATGGCAGAAAAGATAACCAGCAGTCCACCAACGATGTCTTCCAATTAACAAGAACTCTGGGTTCCGATAATACGTTATCAACAAGAACTCTGGGCTCCGAAAATACTCTCATTTAATGGTGTGTACCTTTTCTTTTAGATCGATTTCCCAAAACTAACTACATTGCCATTATTTCTGGTGGCACATTTTATCTATTACAGGACATGGCCCTGTTAATCGAATTTATATTTCCAGTAAGTTATGATAGAACACAGCACCCAGCAAACCTACAGACCACAGGGTTACGTTATTAGCAGGCGGCCATATGTTCACCATTTACGATATTCTATTCAGCAGTCTCACGTGGCATGTAACATGCAATAAGATGCAAGCTAAATTCAGCCCAGCAAGTAAAGAATCATGAGGTAAAATTATTGAACAAACACGACGAAAGTCTCTCTAATTGTAACCCATGCAAACGTTGTGGGGCCTGTTGTGCAATATGGAAAGTATGCTTTCTGGCTGTTGAAGCGGACACGAGAAAAACAGGAGGCGTTCCCATTGAGTTCACTGTACCAGTAAGTGAAATCCGACTCGCTATGAAAGGGACGGAACTGAGACAAAAGCGATGCTGTGCGCTTAAGGGGCAGATCGGCAGTTGGGTGAGTTGTTCCATTTATCCATATCGACCAACAGCGTGCAGGGATTTTAAAGCGTCCTGGGAAATGGGGGTATCGAATCATAATTGCGATCGGGCAAGGACAATCTATGGTCTCGTGCCATTTGGCAACCTGATGCCATTTGGTGGTATGTGATCGTGAATTAAGAAAATAGCGCAGGACAGATTTGCGAAACGTGTATCCATGATTTCATTTCGCAATGCACATTAAATGAATTCTACTTGAAATGTATCTTGCGTGCCTAAAGTAGAATCTGGAGGACTTAAAATTGATTGGGTTATTTGACGTAATATTAAGTTTAACGATTTTACAGGTCAGGTTTGAATCCTATTTAGCCTAATTTTCAGTCATTCGGATCACTTATCTTCCGATTTTTCACGGATAGACGGCGGGCAAGGCTCATCGCTGCCGTAAATCTCGACATAGGCGTTATGAGCCGTGCAGCCTTTTTCCCAGTGCTTTCTGACTTTCTTGCCGATAAATGAATCCGGATATTTGCGCCCGATATTGCAATAAGGGCAGATCTTGTTCCAACCTGCCAGCACTTTTTTCATCTCCATGAGGGCCTCCTTACAATATTCAATCCGGTGGTAAATTTTGAATATGGGCTTCAAAATGACTGCTGCCGCTGGCGGCATAGCGGTCACCGCCAGCAGTGACAACATCCCCGCATTCCACCAGCAGTTCACAATGGCTGACAATTTCGTTGGTGGCCATTAAGGTGCCAAAACCTTCCAGCAGGCGGTCTTCAAAATGGTCGACGGCAATTTCCTCCGCGGTTTTGGGCTTGCCGTTCAAAATTTGGACAATCGCACCGCAGCGCTCGATGTGGTGCGCCAGCAGCTGCCGGCATCGGTCTGCCAGATCGATCGGGTTCCAGCGGTCATCGTAGTATAAGCGATGGGCCGGCAGCACCCGCAGCCCCGGATGGTCATGAGCAATCCGGATGAGCGTTTTGAGAGATTGGATATAGCGGCTCAAGCCAAAAATGGCGGCTGCATCTGTGTAGGCCGGTTTGATAACCTGAGCGACCTCATCAAACATGGTTTTGCGAGTCGGCCAGGGAGAAATATCAGGCAAAATAATATCGCCCACGATGATGGCTTCCTCACCCAGCCTTACCGCCAGACTATCCGGGCTGTGACCCGGCAGGTGGTAGGTGCAGGCACCTGGCCCCAGTTGCGTCCTGCCGTCAGCGATCACATCTACCGTTAAACTCTGCAGCACCTGATGATAGCCCAGACAATTTTTAGCGTAAAAAGACTCGGGCATGAAGCAGTGCCAGCATTTGGCCGGAAATTTTTCCTTTTTTGCTTCCGGTGACTGCGAGGGATATTGCCGAATCAGGTGATCATAGATGGCGTGGGCTTTTACCTTGAGCCGGGTTGTCTCGATCAGCTCGGCCAGTCCGCCATCATGGTCTTCGTGGCTGTGGCTGATTAAAACAAAATCAAGATCGGTATGCGATATGCCCGCCGTTTCCAGCATAGCGAGCAGCCGATGGCCCTGGCCGAACTTGCCGGCATCGACCAGAAACGGTCTGTCGGTCATGACGGCATAATTCCAGGTCGGCCCCAGATCCCAATGGCCGCCGTAAAAATTTTGAGTCGGCAGGCCAAAAATCTCGAGTCCGGAGGGCAACCGAAAGCGCACCACCATTTCGTTGCCGCTCCGATCACCTCTCTGCATCACCTCTGTATATTCAATCAAATCAGTTTCCTTTCGATTAAATCACACAACAACCGCACCCCGAACCCGGTGCCGCCGGGGCCACAATACGCATTGCCTTTTTTGTTATAGGCCGGACCGGCAATATCGATATGGGCCCAGCGGGTATCACCGCTAAATTCCGATAAAAATAAGGCGGCAGTAATGGCACCTCCCCAGCGCGAGCTGGGCATGTTGTTCAGATCGGCAAAATCACTTTTAAGAAGCTCTTTATAATCCTCCGGCAGCGGCATGGGCCAGCAGCGTTCATGGGTTTTGTCTCCGGATGCCTGAATGGCATCCGCCAGTTGATCATCTGATGTAAAAACTCCGGCGATTCTGTCTCCCAGGGCCACAACACAGGCGCCGGTCAGGGTCGCCAGATCGATCATAATCTTGGGTTTGTGTTTTTTGACAACATAAGACATGGCGTCAATTAAAATCAGGCGACCTTCAGCATCGGTATTGCCGATTTCAATGGTTTTGCCGGCATAGCTGCGGACAATATCGCCGGGCCGGGTGGCCTCACCCGAAGGCATATTTTCCACAATGGGGATGGCGCCGATGACGTGTGTTTTACTTTTAAGACGGGCCTGGGTGATGAGGGTGGCAGCCACCACCGCGGCGCCCGACATATCGGCTTTCATGCCGGTCATGCTGTCGCCGGTCTTGATGTTGAGACCGCCGGAGTCAAACGTGACGCCCTTGCCGACCAGCGCCAGGGTTTTCTTTGCATTGGGCGGTTTATGCTCCAAGACCACCAGGCTCGGTTTGCTGTGGCTGCCGGCGGCCACCGCCAGCAAGGCGCCAAATTTTTGCTGTTTTAGCTCTTTGGTGCGCAAGACGCGGGTTTTAAGACCCACTTTTCGGGCCCGTGAGACAATCGAGCGGGTAAAGCGTTCCGGTGTTTTTTCATTAGATGGTGTGCTGATCCACTCGCGCGCCAGGATCGTGCCGGCACAAACAGTGCGAACTCTGGGCGCGATTGTCCTCAGTTTGCCCCCTGCCGGGGGTTTAATCCAAAAGTTGATTTGTTTGAGTGCTTTCTTTTTCTTTTCCTTTTTGTATCTGTCAAATATATGATTTCCCAGACAGGCGCCTTCCATCATGGCTTCAAGCATATGCGGCGAATCCATTTTAAGCTTTTCAGCGGCCGGCACGGCGACCCAGATGGTATCAAATCCGGATTGAATACAGTTGTCGACAGCTGAACCGCAAAAGGAGCGTAAACCATCGGGATCGATTTGTTTCAGCTTCCCCAGTCCAATGCACAGAACGCGTTCGGCGCCGAGTTCCTTGACATCATAGAGCGTAACGCGATCCCCTTTATCGGCCTTAAATTCCTTCAATTTTAAAGCCTTTTGGATGACGGCGTTCATCGCTCGGTCATTATGGATTTTTTTGTCAGCGCACACCGGTACGACAAGCGTCTCGATTTTTTGTGTCTTCAGATCTACAGTCTTTAGCCCTATCATCTTTAGTTTCTCCATTTTATTAGATATTCGCGTATTAAAAAAAAACGATTAAAAAAAGTACCACGAAAGCACGAAAAATTTAAAATTCCATGTTCATTTTATTTCGTGTTTTCGTGGTTGTTTATGTGCGCCGTACAGTTTGCAAAATATCATTTACCACAAAGCGCGAAAACACACAGGGACTTTATTGTGTCTTCGAACCAGAAGCAAGCTCTTTTAAAGCGCTGACAGTCTCCCAGTTAAATGCTTCAGACTGGCAGGGAAGAATTGAGTTGTTCGTAAAAATCGGATCGGCCTCCAGATCATAACGGGATGTCCTTAAGGCAGCCGGCCACAAAGCGGTATGCGGAATCGGCGAGTAGTAGGCCAAGATCGGCTTTATACCGGCCGCTTGAACCGTTCGGATCGAGCGCTCAACGGCAGTCAGATTCTGCCCCGGCAACCCCATCAGTAGATAAGCGCCCACCTGGTCTTTTGTAAAACCGGCTGCCTTCAAGTTTCTGGCAGCTGCCTTAAAATCGGCTTGCGTCACCTTGTGATCGATGTCGTCCCGCATGTCGAATTCAGCTGTTTCCAACCCCAAGCGCAGGGTTGTAAACCCGGCTCTGTACAACAACCGTGCCGACTCAGCGTTAAGGCCGCGAATATGGACGGCATTGGGGGTGTGAAACCGAAGGCCGAGGTCTGCCTTCATAATTTTTTCCAGAAGCGGCAATGCATGTCGTTCAGCGTCGACCAAAAAGGCATCATCATACAGCACAAAATCTCTGATCCGATGGGCCTGATACCAGAACTTTATTTCTTCAATCACCGAATCTGGACTGCGCCACATTCGGGTTGGACTGAGGAAATGCGAAGCGCAGTAGGTGCATTTAAACGGACAGCCGCGCGATGTCAACAGCGGCACGTAATTGATGCAGTTTTGCAAATCAAAGGCAGGGTAGGGATAGGTATCAAGATTCTGCGGGTCAAAGTGGGTAGTCGTCCGGTATCCCGTATGTTGCATAATTCTGTCAAAGACGGCCTCTTCGGCCGGTCCCGTTACAATGCCATCTGCGCCGGCATGTTGGCGGGCATGATCGCTACACAGACTGGCGTAAATGCCGCCTAAAATAATGGGAGTTTGCGGATAAATATCACGCACGACGGCAATGGTTTCCTGAATACCGGTATACCAATAGGTCATTAAAGAGGTTATCAGGATCAGGTCCGGTACCGCTATACCTTGCAGATCATCCGCAAACCAGCCGGGTTTGATACCGTAGCGGCAAAAGCGGCGTTGAACATCTTCGAGGCCGCTCGGTCTGGTGATTTGGGATTTTAAATAGGGTCCCCGGCCGCAGCGGGCAGACGGATCGCTGGGTGGTGCTTTCGGGTGAAACCGGTCGAGGCAATCAATGTAGGATACCCGCACGCCATGGGATTTGAGCAAGCCGGCCAGGGTCAGCAGGCCCAGCGGCTTGGCCCAGAAATCATAGGCGGCAAAATCGTGAATCCAGGGGTTGATCAGCAGAATATTCGGAACATCTCGTTTCACGAATTTGTCAGTTGTCGGTGGTTAGTGGTCCGTTGTTCAAAAGTATCTCGATCGCCGATCAATTGGAGGCCTTCCTATTGCGATCCCTGCCTCATTCTAATCATCACCTAAAAAAGGGCAAGCTGCAAAATAGAAACCTTGATAGACAAGAAAGGGAAGCGACTGACAACGAACAACGGACGACAAACATGTTTTATTTGTTCTCATCGGAGGGAAAATACACCATCGATGTTTTTTTTAATTCTTCGCGGCTGAACAACAGGGTGTAGTCTTGAACGGAAGTGGCTCTGGACATCTTACGTGCCGTCTCCCTGCAGGCCTGTTCGCTGTCGGCGTGAACCATGGTATACAGGTTATACGGCCAGTCCGGGGTGGGATTGCGCCGATAACAGTGAGATACCCGATCAAAAGTCGCCATTTTCTGGCCGACTTCTTCGATGCGGTCCTCATCTACCATCCAGGCCACCATTGCATTGGCGCTGAATCCGGCGCGCTGGTGCCGTAAGGTCGCCCCGAAGCGTCGGATAATGCCGCGCTGGCTGAGATCTTTTAATCGATCAAGCAGCTCTGTTTCGGTAATGCCCAGTTTTTCAGAAATGGCGAGATACGGCCGCCCGGTTATTTCCATATCTTCCTGGATCGAGGCTATGATTTTCTTTTCCAATTCAATCAGCATATGGTGCCTTCATTCAATAAGTGTTCAACTGGCAATTTACGGGTTCAGGATTCAACGGTTCAGAGGTTCAAAAATTCGCAACCCTGAACGCAGAACCCTGAACCTTTGAACCCTGTAAATGACGCTCTGAACTTCAAAAATATTTTTTATTGAACTTTTCTGGAAACAACTTCCCGATTGCTTCCGGTGTTGCCTTGCAGATGCCGCGTTCGGTTATAAATCCGGTCACCAGCCGTGAGGGGGTGACATCGAATGCATAATTGGCGGCAGCACTGTCAGCCGGGCAAATGAGAACGCGTTTGTTTGTATTGTTTGCCAGCCCCTCAATATACCGGATTTCATTTGGGTCCCGCTCTTCGATGGGGATTTCCTTAACACCATCCTTGAGGTTCCAGTCGAAGGTGCTGGAGGGCAGGGCCACGTAAAAAGGGATGTTATTGTCTTTGGCGGCCAGCGCTTTTAAATAGGTTCC
>JASFIG010000028.1:0-21942 GCA_050122795.1 Desulfobacterales bacterium | reverse complement strand
CAGGTTCCGGGTTTCGTAATGATAACGGCTCACATACTGATGGGGTGTGCTGATCGTCTCATCAATTTTTTTGCGAGGTTTGCCCTCCAGAAGAATTAAAGACCTTTCTTCACTATCAACCTCGGGTTCGACATCGATAACAGTTGCGGGTGCCTGATTTATTTTTTTTGCCTCCATTCAATTCACCTCTGACGAATAATTAGGGTCTTGCATGTCCCCCCGAATCTGTAAATTGCAGAAATCATGCCAATTCCTGCTTTGAAAAAATATGCTGCAATCAAAGCAGGTTGCGTTTAAAAGGAACCTTTTTACCCAGATGATTTTAAGAATTTAAATAAATAAAAATGGGCAGGATTTTACATATTTCTAAGGAGTTATGTAGATCGCAACAAGAATAGTTGCCGGCTCAAGATTTTGTTCAAATGGCCGATAGTTTAGACCAGCAGCCGTGTGTAGCGAATTTGTAAAACCGGTCAATGATGACAGTTGCATTGCTACTACATTAATTGGGCTGAATAAGGAGAAGTGCAATGGCGATTCCCCAGCATTTAGAAGTCCTCAACCAGGGTGTTGCCGCCTGGAATAAATGGCGCACCGATAATGTCGACACGGAGCCCGACCTGGCAGGCTCTGATTTGAGCAAAGCAGACCTGAAAGGCGCTAATTTGAGCGAAACCGATCTCAGATGGGCTGATTTGACCTGGGCCAACCTTGGCGGCGCCAACCTCAACCGTGCCGACCTCCGGCGGGCAAACCTCAGTCGCGCCATTTTCAATATGGCCACATTGAGCGAGGCCAACCTCAGCGAAACCTATCTCAGCGGGGCTGATTTAAGCGAAGCTGATTTGAAACGGGCTATCTTTATCCGGGCGGATTTAGCCAGCGCGGATTTGAGTAAAGCGGATTGTCAGCGGGCTGATTTTAGATGGGCCTATTTGATCAAGGCCAGATTTAACGGCGCCGATCTGAGTGGTGCCAATTTGATTGAAGCCAATCTGACGAAAGCCGAACTCAAACAGAGCAACCTTGAAGAAGCGTTCGTTGCCTGGAGCTGCTTTGGCGACAACGATCTCAGTAAAACCCTCGGGTTGGATGCCGTCAAGCATTACGGCCCCTCTACCATCGGTATTGACACCATTTATCGTTCGAAGGGCAATGTACCGGAGGAATTCCTCAGAGGTGCGGGTGTTCCGGAGCACTTTATTTCCTATACCGGTTATTTGAATAAAAAAGCCTTTAAGCACAATAGCTGTTTTATCAGTTTTTCCGGTAATGATCGCGATTTTATTGAAAAAATTGGAGAGGACTTACAACGTGAAGGCGTCCGTTGCTGGTATGCGCCCGAAGAAATGAAGATGGGGGATGCCATTCGGCAACAGGTGGATCAGCTGATTCGAGTACAGGATAAGCTGTTGGTGGTGCTGTCCAAATTTTCCGTTGAAAGTCAATGGATTCAAAGAGAGGTAGCAGCCGCCATCGAAGAAGAGCGCAATCGCAATAAGACCGTCCTATTTCCCGTGCGGCTGGACAATGGTCGCATGGATACTGAAAAAGGCTGGTTAAAAGATCTTCAAAAAACCCATCCGGTATACGATTTTACGGCCTGGCAGAACTGGGAGGCATATTTTACTCAATTTAGCCGATTGGTTGATGATATAAAGGCGGCTTAAGAAAAATGCACAAGGAAGTATGGAAAGGCTGGAACACCCCCCGGCGCCTTGCGGTAGCCGGCTTCCTTGCGCCTGTTATATATATCCTACATTGTGGCATATGTCAAGATATACCGCCTGTTATCATAAGGTTCTGAAATAAGGATGGTGGCACACGTGTTGTCGCAAAAAAAATCAGCAATCGGAACGTTTTACTAACAATCACTATAAATCCCTGTAATTAAATCTACTTTTGCCTGATCCCGCATGCCCATATTAAACTTGCCATCGTATCAGGCAACTATCTATGATCACCGGCTTAATCGCAAAATCAAGTGATATCAGCAAATTGGCTCAAGAAAATTCTGGTTTTGCCGATAGTACCATATGGAATCTGTCGCGCAGACGTCAAACAGGATAACCCGTTATGGACAGAACTGAAAAAGAACCTGAAGATCGTATTCAATCTGAATCATCGGAGACCGAAGGTACCGAATCGTATCCCCAGAATTCTAAATTAATTCAAAAAGATTCGGCAGAAACAAAAAGTGATGATTTAGACAGTAAGGATACGGATATACAAGCAACAACTCCAGACGCAAAACCATTGGAAGCGTTGAAACCCGATCAATTTCAGGAACAGGCCCGGCAATCGCATCCGGCATCGGATGAAAATCCTGACAGTGTCAAAAGCAATATGGATGCTGCTGATTCAACGGACGATGTTGCCGATAAAGGCGAAAACAGCGATGAAATCGGAACGGAAGCCGATCCATCCGATTCGACCGAAACAGGCCGGACAGATGAAAAGAATGGTACTGCAGAACATTCACCAGCGGACCTGGAACCGCAACCGGCCGGCAATCCTGACGAGGAAAAATCTGGTCAGACCGGTATGGATGAGGCTGCAAAAGGGCAGGGGGACGCTTTTTCTTCCGACGGGGATGCCGACCGAATGGACCAGCAACAGGGGGTGCCGGAGGAAGCAGCATCTTCACAATTAGCGGCCGGATCGCAGATTAACGCAGACATGGTTGCTGGCGCAGGCGAACCGCCCTTCACTGATAACGACCGTCCAGCCGTTGCCGATGAAAAAGAATCTGTCTCTGAACATACGGATTCAAAGGAGCAGGCGGTTGAGGGCACAGAACCGGCAGGCGAATCTGAATCGTCTGACGAAGAAGAGCAAGATACAGAGAATCAAGAGGATGCGGATTTTGAATCTGCCCTGCATCCACCGGAAGCGACGGCTCCCAGGACATCCATCGGGAAAATTGTGGTGTCTGCGCTTATGATCACTGCTCTTTTTTCTGGTTTTTTCATTTTTGAAAATAAGTCAAAGATTGACAAGGACCCATCCGTGGCCGAGGCGCCATCAGAGGCGCGGGCCCAAGCGTTTAAAGTTGGAAACAAACAGTTTGTGGATATTCCAACTGAGGTGACACCCGGTATTTATGACGACTCCATCAATGAAGTCAGCAATCTCAGAGAAACCCTGTTGAAAAAACAGGCTGAGGTAGTCGCTCTCAAGAAACGGTACCGGCAGAGCATTGAAGAACTGGAAAAAGAAATTTTAGATGAGCAACGCAAAGCCGATGTCCAGACATTTCTGCAGGCCACCAACCATAATCGCATCGTTTTCAGTCTGAAAACCATCCAGCGTCGTCAGGCCTATATCAGACAGTTAGAAAAGCCGCTTAAATGGGTTTCGGGTGCCTGTGAGGAATTGCTGTTCTTGAAAAGACGTGTGCTGACGGATCTACGGGTGTCTACGATTGCCAGTGGAATTGATATGGACCGGCATGTCCAGCAGATGCATCGGGCACTTAGAGAATACCGACCCACAGCAGACAAACTTGCCATTGATCCGACCGATGCCCAGCTGGAATCGCTTGAAACCATATGGCAACGGATCCAAGATAAGCAGGATGTCGTTTCAGCTGAGCCCGTTTACTCCAAAAACGAAATCATATCTGCGCAAATTTGTAATGGAGATTTCAATCGTATGGGTGAGCTATCTGAAATAACAGCTGCAACGGCAAAGTGCCTCATGGAGATGCAGGCTTCGGATCTTTTTCTGAATCAGATTAACGAGATCTCTCCGGGTGCTGCCAGACAGCTGTGTCAATGGAAAGGCAGCTGGATCTGCATGAACGGTATCAAAGCGCTTTCACCACGGGTGGCCCATTATCTATTTCAGTGGGATGGCCAATGGATTTCTTTAAATGGTCTGACGGACTTTCCAGCTGAAATTGGAGAAGCGCTTTTAAGATGGCGGGGCCGGCAACTGGAACTGATGGGTTTGCTCGATACGGATGATTCGCATACGCAAACCGGGCTTGAATATCTGGCAGAGTGGGAAAGATCGGGAGGAAAGTTATTTGTCCCCGAAAATCTCCGCCAAAAGATAGACGCGTTGCACCAACAGTCTGGATAGAATCATACGGAACATACAGGAGTTCAAATGAAGTCGCTTGCATTCAAAACATATAGTCTGATAATCGTCATCCTGTCGATCGCAGGGTCGTCGATAGCCGCCGATGGTCTAAAAACACATACCCTTGAAGGAAAGATAAACGACATATCAATTTTGCGGGCTAAAATAATCGATAAAATCGATCAGGCCATTGAAATGCGACATTATCTGAAACAGCGAGTCGCTGAACTTCGTGTAGAAATCCGTTCCGAACAGATAAGCGCCGAGGTTTATAATCATCAGGCAGCTCTGCAAAATCTGCGCATCCGCTACAACCTCAGTCTGATACAAAGGCTCCAGGCCTATATCGACCTCATCAACGAGCGCATCAATTACTTCCAAACCGGCAATGCACGCCTCAAATTTTTAATCGATCAAATCCATGATGATTTAGCCATCATCGACATTTTAGAAGACATGCAGATCAAAAACCTCATTGATCGTATTGATCTGGTTTTAAATGAATTCAATCCTGAAATGCAAAAACCGATCATCAACGTCGCCCACATGCGCCTGCTTCCCACCGAATATGTGTGGGAAAATATCTGCTTGAAAGCAAACTGAAGATGCCTATGTTTACGTATCCATTCTTTTAGACACGCAGATATTGGAGGTTTTTGTGATGTACAACCGAATGTTTCAGGCAAACGCCTGTCTGCTGATCATATTCGTACTTTCTATCGGCCATGCGACAGCGACAGAAAATGGTTCTACCATCACCGATCAGCTATTCAACGGCCATATGTGGCAGTTGCTCAACGATTCCCAGAAGATCACTCATTTGACAGGCATCCAGGAGGGCATCCAGCTGTGTCTGGCGCAGATCAAAGAAGATCTCTTAATTCCGCCGGCGCTAATGGCTTCGATGCAGGAATCCGGGCTTTTTGATCGGCGTCGCATGCTGTTTAGCATTCAGGGTGTAAGCAGCATTTCCGATCGCATAGATGTCTTTTATCAAAATCCCGATCATCGGGTCATACCCATCATTGAAGCGTACCGGCATGTGAGTCTCCTGTTGAACTTTAGCGATCCTCAAGAAGTGGCGCAGGACCTGGACCGGCTAAAATTAAAATATAAAAGGTGATTTCATTTAACCTATTGAAATTTATACTAAAATATATATGAAACTTGTCAATAGCCTTGTTTTAAGTTATGATAGATAGTGTTGGGAGTGCGTAGGGCACACCAGTGCTGATGTCATGCTGAAATGAGGCAAGTTAAATGAAAAAAGGCGCGTTGGTTGGTGCTATTCTGTTCGGTTTGCTCGTATGCAGCGGGTCGTGTTCGGGCCCTAAAATATCGGTGGAAGAAGAAAATGTGTTGGCCGCCCTTTCCAACATTCAGCAAGGCCTGGAGAGCAATATGAGTTACGACGAATTTATTCAATTGCTGAATCATGCCAAAATTGAAATCGATCGATTAAAGAGCAATGCTGAGAACAACCCCTGTTTTTTAGGCGCTATTGATAAGTGCTATGCATTTTATCATACCGGCGGCAAGGCCTGGCAGCAAAAAATGCTCACAAACGACGAGGCGCGTAAAAGCGATATGGATCTGACCCTATCGGTTCTGCAATCGCGCGCAGCCCTCACTATTCAGCTGGCGGGCAATTGCTATGAAAATTAGCATGTGGTCGAGCGCCCCCCCGAACCTTATCCGGTCCTTTCTCGTATTAAGCCCTTAGCGATCCAACTTGCCGCTTTTCAGGTATCCAGCGCTGATTCAAACCGCTTGTCATAACAATGTTCCGAAAAAAGGATGGCGGCATAAGTGTTGTAGCAAAAAAACGTTCTGCAATCGGAACGTTTTTTTGACAACCACTATAATTGATACCCGTGGATGCAGTTAATCCAGTTGCTGCAAAAATTCCCTGAACCAGGGCGGATTTTGCCAGATGACATAGACCAGAAAGATAGCGCTAAGAGGAAGAAAAAAAACGGCCAGGTCCAGCAGCAAAATGAGACCACAAATCAGGATCCGTTGTTTTTTAGGCATGCATCCCTCCATATGCAACCCGGTTAGAAATTATTGATATAGCAATGTTTGCGGGGTTTTGTCTAAAAAGGCTGAATAATCCGTCCGGCAAGATTGAATGCGAATGGGTGAACCGCAACTGAACCCGGTTTCAATGTCACAGAAGCCCGTTGTCTTTTAAAACAGTCATGGATCTTTGACCGATGGTGGTCACTTGCGTCAGGGCCTGAGTGAGATGGTAGCCGGCTTCATGCGCCACATTGGAATGGATCATGACCATGGCGGTGTCAATGTTTTTTTCGACTTCCTGCCAGAGTTCATTTGGCGCTGTCTTTTTGCATATCAGTAGCTCACCGCCAATCATGTCAACCAGCGTTTTAATGATCCGTTCAGCGCCGGGTTTATCTGCTTCAGGCAAGGCCTTGAAAAGTTCGACCGCCTGCGAAACCCAGATCAACCCTCCCTTAATCTTTTCACTCTGAGAAAACGTCGTAATCGCATCCGCTGTGTTCATTAAAAGGTTACCTTTCCGTGGACTATATCTATAACTCTGAATAAAAAGCTTTTATATACACTTGGAGTGATGGAGTACTGCGGTATCAGAATGCTAAAATGTTAAATGCAACTTCGAGATATTAAGCTGTTACATAAGACTTGAGGCTACGGCCGATTGATCATTGCCGCCACATACCCCGCACCAAAACCGTTATCAATGTTGACAACAGCGACATTTGAACTGCAGCTGTTCAGCATCGCAAACAAGGCCGTCAGGCCACCCAGACTGACACCGTAGCCGATACTCGTGGGCACTGCAATCACCGGGCGATTGACCATTCCGGCGACAACGCTGGGCAATGCGCCCTCCATGCCGGCAACAACAATCAGGACAGATGCCTTCTGGATGGTTTCCCGATGACTCAATAGCCGATGAAGACCCGCCACGCCCACGTCAAATATGGTTTTAACCCGGTTTCCCATGGCCTGGGCAGTCAAAAACGCTTCCTTTGCGACCGGAATATCAGATGTGCCGGCTGAGATGATGAGAATGGTTCCGCGGCCGATCGCTTCCGGTTGCTTTAGCATCCACACGATCATGCGCGCATCCGGGTGATAAACCGCATCTGGAAAGCGGTTAATGACCGCATCGGCTTTATCCGGCTCAATTCGGGTAACCAGTAAAATGCTTTCCTGCTGGGTCATTTTATCCATGATGCCCATAACCTGTTCCGCGGTCTTTCCCTGACCGAAAATAACTTCAGGAAAGCCCTTACGCAGCGAGCGGTGATGATCGACATGGGCAAATTCAATATCTTCAAAACTCAGGTGACGTAATTTGTTGATGGCATCTGGAACATCCA
Source organism: Desulfobacterales bacterium (assembly GCA_050122795.1). Taxonomy (GTDB): domain Bacteria; phylum Desulfobacterota; class Desulfobacteria; order Desulfobacterales; family JAHEIW01; genus JAHEIW01. The sequence goes on along the minus strand of JASFIG010000028.1, from coordinate 14,485 downwards.
GCTGACCGTCAGCCACGGATTGCAAAATTTCCGCCAGCAATCGATGATCCATGTTATTCCTTTATTTCCTGTTCGGTAAAACTGCCGGAAGGTCTCGGAGAGGCCAGTGGCGCCTGCGCCAATTTTTCCAGATCCTTTATCTTTCTGAGCATTGAATCAAGTCGCTTGTCAATTGCCAGTTTGGTGACATCTAAATCTCTCTGGAAGCTTTTTCTGGCTTTCAGCAGCTCAAGCTGCAATGCGTCTTTATCCATTTTCCCTTCCGACAGGGTTGAGATGTCGGATTGAATCCGCTCTAACCCGCTTAATGATTGATTCACGTTCTTAGAGAGCGTTGAAAACTGCTGTTTCAGATCCTTATCCAATGCGGCCATATCCGCAGAAACCGCTTTGAGATCATTGCGCATTGTCGTCAGTTCCTTTATCTCCTTGCGCATCTCAGTCAGATCTTTTAATTGCGTGCGGATGGGGCTCAGAGCAGCATTGATTTTGGAAATAACTTCCTGCTGGTCTTTTTTATCTGCCTTTGTCGCATTTATTTGGGCCACCGTGTCTTCGGCCTGTTTAAGATTGTCCTTCATGGCTTTGTCGACTTTTTCGAGGTCGGCCAGTTTTTTATTCAACGCCGCTTCAAGGTCGCCGTATTTTGCCGATAAGGCGGCAAAGTTTTCTTCCAGTTGACCGGAAAGGGTTTGAATTTCCATGGCACCGGCATCCTGGCTCTGGCTGACGCGACTGGTAATTTCACGGTAGGCAATATAGAATATAGCCCCGATGAGCACCGGGATAAGAATCGATATGATGGTCACTCGATGGCTTAATTTTTCGACTCTGCGGTCCTTGACGTCCTCCTGATAGACCGCCTGTTCGGCATCCGGTTCTTCATCGCCTTCAAATTTAAATGAGGAATATTGTTCGTCGTCGATCATGATTGCAGTCCTTATGTTTTATTCCCATTCAATGGTACTGGGTGGCTTGGAACTGATATCATAAACCACCCGGTTAACACCATCAACTTCGTTGATGATCCGATTGGAAATTTTACCGAGCAATTTATGGGGCAATTTAGCCCAATCTGCAGTCATGGCATCTTTACTCGTCACTGCCCGAACCGCTATGATATTTTCATAGGTTCGTTCGTCACCCATAACGCCGACACTTTTCAAAGGCAGCAGGACGGCAAAAGATTGCCATAATTTTTTATAATATCCGGCATCCTTAATCTCTTCAAGTAAAACATCGTCCACATCGCGCAATATCCGCAGGCGTCTGCGGGTAATTTCGCCCAGAACGCGAACAGCCAGACCCGGTCCGGGGAAAGGCTGTCGCCAGATCAGATCGTCCGGCAACCCTAAGGTCTTACCCAACAGGCGAACTTCGTCTTTGAACAGATAGCGCAGGGGTTCGATCAGCTTTAATTTCATTTTTTTGGGAAGCCCGCCGACATTATGGTGTGATTTTATAACTGACGTCGGGCCGCCAAATGCCGATACCGATTCAATCACATCCGGATACAGGGTGCCCTGGGCCAAAAATTCAGCATTTTTGATCTTTTTGGCTTCAGCTTCAAATACTTCCATAAAAATTCGACCAATAATTTTGCGTTTCTTTTCCGGATCTGTGATGTTTTTCAAGGCTTTTAAAAATCGGGCGGTGGCATTCACAAATCGGATATTGATATTCAAGTGCTGCTTTAAGGTTGTCTTTAATTTGTTAGCCTCATTTTTGCGCAAAAGGCCATTGTCAACGAAAATGCAGGTCAGCTGCTTGTCAATACTTTGATGCAGCAGCATTGCCGTTACCGAAGAATCCACGCCCCCGCTCAAACCCAGAATGACTTTTTTGTCAGCAACCGTTTGGCGGATCTCCTGGATGGCTTCTTTGGCAAAGGATTTCATCGACCAGGATTTTTTGCACCGGCAAACATCAAATAAAAAATTTTGCAGAATTATTTTGCCCAGTGGCGTATGGGCGACTTCGGGATGGAACTGGACCCCTATCAGTTGCTTGTTGCGATTGGCCGCGGCTGCAACAGCCGTATTTTCCGTGGAGCCCAATACGGTAAAACCTTTTGGCAACCGTTGAATGGAATCGCCATGGCTCATCCAGCATTGCGTTTTTTGGGGGAGGCCCTTAAAGACACTGCTTTGGCGTTTGATGTGAAGTTCGGCAAAGCCGTATTCGCGCCGGCCGGCTCGCTTGACGGTTCCCCCCAGCGTCGATATCATAAACTGCATACCGTAGCAGATGCCCAGAACCGGTATGCCCATTTTGAATACAGCCGGGTGGATTTTAGGACTGCCCTTTTCATAGATGCTGGCGGGGCCACCCGACAGAATGATTCCCTCGGGTTTCAGGCGCCTGATGGCTTCGACTTTGATCGTCGGCGGTTCAATCACACAATAGACCTTGTTTTCACGCACGCGTCGGGCAATCAATTGATTGTATTGAGAACCAAAATCGATAATGAGTATCATCGCGTTTTCAGAAGTCCTTAAATGGGTTGAAGGGTTAATGAACGTCTTACCGGCCCGGCAGAAACACGTCATCTTCGATGATGGCGTAATATGCGCATCCGTTTGCGTCACATCAAGCGTTCAGCTATTTTGCTATTTTAATTAAGTTTGCGCCGAAATGAACGATTTTGCGGCCATTGGTTTGCGAATTCAGGGTGAATATGTTAGAGACGGCTCTAAATGTCAACCATTTAACGTCTATGTTGAGCGTTTCAAATTTAAAAACGTATCATTTTATTAATGGAATTCTATCGATTTAATTTTTAAAAAGGTATCATTTTATTAAGCGATTAATTGTACAAATATATGAAGTTCAGACACCGGCTGAAGCCGAACATCTGATCAATTTGGATGTAGATCATATCGGTAGTGTCATTCTTTCGCAAGATAACTGGCGGCAATCAGCGTTAAAGCAGACCATTGAAACCATCCGGCCATCAAATGCCAAAAGCAGTTTGATACCCTTATATCACCACCCGGAAACCGTCCTGCAAACGTTGGATTATTATCAACCCGATATTGTTCACTTCTGTGAGGCTCTGGTGGGACACGCGCGCTTGTGGGATTTTTGTGATCGATTGGTCCAGCTACAGACGGCCGTAAAACATCATTTTCCCGAAATCAAAGTGATGCGATCCATCCCGATTGCGCAAAGCGCTGATGTTGATGGCGTTCCGACCCTGGAATTTGCAAAGCGATTTGAGCCGACAAGTGATTATTTTTTAACCGATACCTTCCTGTCGCAGGCTTCCGGCAGTGACCAAGACAGTCAGCCGGTGCAGGGTTTTGTCGGTATTACCGGCAAAGTTTGTAATTGGAAAACAGCTCACAGGCTGGTCGAGTTCTCTCGTGTTCCAGTCATCTTAGCGGGTGGTATTTCCCCGCAAAACGCATCAGACGGCATTCATCAGGTCCGTCCGGCCGGTGTCGACAGCTGCACCTTGACCAATGCGCTCGATGAAAAGGGCCAACCCATCCGGTTTAAAAAAGACCTGGCTAAAGTGAAACAGCTGGTTGAACAAGTTCGTCGTGCCGAAATCGCGCTATCGCGCCGGAGTGATGATACCGCTTGATATGGTGGTTTATTTTTGAGATAGCGTATCGGAGTGAAGGAGGAATAAAAATGCTCGAAAGTGGTGATTTGAGAAAGGGGCTAAAGCTTGAATTGGACGGAGAGCCTTACGTGGTTGTCCAGTTTGAATTTGTCAAGCCTGGCAAGGGACAGGCACTTTACAAATGCAAACTAAAAAACATGCTGACCGGTGTCCAGTTTGACAAGACCTTTCGATCCGGTGAAAAATTCAATTCCGCCGACCTGGAAGAGGTCCAAATGGAATACTTATACGCGGACGGAGATCGATTCTGTTTTATGAACACAACTAGCTACGAGCAGGAATTTGTGACTGCAGAGCAAATCGGTGACGCTAACAATTTTCTAAAAGAAAACACGGTTTGCAACGTTCTGTTGTTCAAGGGCCGGCCGATTGAAGTGACACTGCCGTATTTTATTGATTTGAAAGTCGTTAAAACAGACCCATGGGTAAAAGGAGATACCGCCTCGGGTGACTCCAAACCGGCAACTTTGGAGACCGGCCATGTCTTAAATGTGCCGCCGTTCATTCAGGAAGATGAATTGATCCGGATCGATACCCGCACCGGTCAATATGTCGAGCGCGTAAAAGAATAGCCCGGGGAGGCCGCCGTATGGATTCTGAATACGACCATTTTGAGCCGCATGGTTTTAGAGTCCAACATTAGTGAATTATTACAGTCGCTGTTGAATTCCAGAAACCTGGGATCTCAGGTGGTTTTTCACCAGACCCTGCCGGCGACACCGGCCCGTTGGGCCCAACTGGCCCGTCCGTGGCCGCATGCCATTGAAGCCATGCTGAAAGCCGCCGGTATCAACCGTTTGTACCGGCACCAGGCACAGGCCATTGATCATATTCGCAACGGCCGACACGTGATGGTTTCCACCCCGACGGCCAGCGGCAAAACACTGGTTTATGATTTGCCGGCACTGGAACGTTTTGTAGCAGATCCGCAAGCAACCGCTCTGTATATATTTCCCTTGAAAGCGCTGGCGCAGGATCAGTTACAGACCTTTGAAATGCTGGCAACCCACCTGGAATCTGCCGCGGCATCAGCAGCTATTTATGATGGCGACACCTCCGCCTATCAGCGCAAAAAAATCCGGCAGGCCCCGCCAAATTTGATTATCACCACACCGGAGATGCTGCATCTGTCACTGCTGGCCTTTCATCAAAAATGGGCTGCTTTTTGGTCACGACTGTGTATGGTGGTGGTGGATGAAGTCCATACCTACCGTGGTGTGATGGGGTCGCACCTGTCCCAGATTTTCAGAAGGTTTCATCGCATTGCCGAGCACTACGGCAGCTCACCGACGTTTGTCTTCTGCTCGGCGACGGTTGCCAATCCGGCGCAGTTGGTCGATCAGCTTGCCGGCCTGCACGTCGACGTGGTGGATACCAGCAGCGCTCCCCGGGGACGTCGGCATTTATTATTTTTAAATCCAACTCTCGGTCCGGCCCGCACTGCCATCCTGTTGCTTAAAATGGCCTTGAAACAGAATCTGAAAACCATCGTGTATACCCAATCCCGCAAACTGACCGAACTGATCGCCATGTGGGCTGGCAACGAATCCGGCTCGTTTGCCGATCGGATCAGTGCCTATCGTGCCGGGCTTCTTCCGCAGGAACGCCGGGAAATTGAAGCGCGGCTGGCAAACGGCGATCTGCTGGCCGTTATTTCAACCAGTGCACTGGAGCTGGGAATCGATATCGGAGATCTGGATCTTTGCCTGCTGGTCGGCTATCCGGGATCGATCATTTCTACCTGGCAGCGCGGGGGCCGAGTGGGTCGCAGCGGTCAGGATTCTGCTCTGATCCTGATTGCCGGAGAAGATGCGCTCGATCAATATTTTATGCGCAATCCTCAAGATTTTGTCGAGCGCGCACCGGAAGCAGCGGTTGTCAACCCCTTAAATACCCGGATAATGGGCCCGCATCTGGTTTGTGCGGCAACAGAATTGCCCCTGGACATGGATGACCCCATGATCGCCATTGCGCCCGCGACTGAACTGATTGCTAAACTGGAACAGGGCGGTCAGCTGTTGCGAAGCGCCGATGGGCGTACAATATTCGCGGGACACAGAGCGCCACACCGCAAGATCAATTTACGCGGAGCCGGAAATCCCTTTCAGATCATTGCCACCCGGAGCAAAAAACCCATCGGAGAAATTGATGATTTTCGAGCCTTCCGGGAAACCCATCCCGGAGCAGTCTACCTTCATAAAGGGGATACTTTTGTGGTGAAAAGCCTGGATATCCCGCGGCGAAAGATTGCGGTTTCCCGGGAGCAGGTCGCATACTATACGCGTGTGCGCAGTCATAAACGAACTGATATCTTACACGTTGAAACGTCAAAATTTATATTTGAAACGACATTTTATTATGGCAAAATTAAAGTAACAGATCAGGTGTTTGAATATGAACGCTGGTGCATCCGGACCCACAGACCTATAGACCGATTCGCCTTGGATTTGCCGCCTCAGGAGTTTGAAACCGAAGGGTTCTGGTTTCGCCTGCCTGCTGCAATCCAGCATGAATGCGATGCACAGGGGGTGGAGCTGATGGGGGCGCTGCACGCCATTGAGCACGCGGCCATCGGCATATTCCCGTTAATGGTCATGGTGGATCACAAAGACATCGGCGGAATGTCCACCCATTATCACCCCCAAATTGGAGACGCTGTTATCTTTATTTATGATGGGATCCCTGGCGGTGCCGGATTGACACGTACGGCGTTTGCAGATGTACAGCGCTTGCTGCAGTACACACGGAATGTGATTAAGGCCTGTCCTTGTGAATCCGGTTGTCCGTCCTGCGTTCATTCACCTCAGTGCGGATCGGGCAATCGGCCGATGGATAAAAACGGCGCCGTTTATATATTAGAGCGCCTGCAGGCCTGCGAAACACCCGCAAAGCAACTTCAAACAGAATCTGTAGGCCTGCGTTCAGAGCGCCAGCTATCCCGGGCGCAAGGAGACAATCAGCCAACCAAACAAATTCAGTCTTCTGATGATCTACATTACGGTGTATTTGACCTGGAAACACAGCGTTCAGCCGCAGAAGTCGGTGGCTGGCATCAGGCCGACCGCATGGGCATCAGCTGCGGCGTAATTTATGATGTGCGTACCGGGGCATTTAACTCTTATCTGGAAGATCAGACGGCAAACCTGATTTCTGATCTTCGCCGTTTTGACCTGGTTATCGGTTTTAATATCAAACGATTTGATTATCATGTCCTGCGGGGCTATTCATCATTTGATTTCACGACGCTGCACACCCTCGATATCCTCGAAGAGATTCACACCTATTTAGGATTCCGGCTGTCACTGGCCCACCTGGCGCAACAGACGCTGAACGCCAATAAGACGGCAGATGGGCTGCAGGCCCTGAGGTGGTGGAAACAGGGCCGCATTAACGACATCATCGAGTACTGTAAAATGGATGTAAAACTGACGCGGGATCTGTTTGAGTTTGGTCGCCAAAAAAAATACCTGATTTTTTGCAATCGCGATCAGAAAAAAATCCGGATACCGGTCAACTGGCAAACCGCGCGACTGCTTGGTAAAACCACCTAACTTCTCCTGAATAAAACAGCGGCGCAAAATATCGTCAGGTTTCAGGTGTCGGGTGTCAGGTGTCAGTCCTCTGGCTGCAAATTGCTCACTTCTGTCCTCTGTGATCCTATGACACACAAAGCCGGAAAACGAACCGCCTCCGCTCAAGCTTCGTCGCGTCAGGCCACGTCAAGGCTCCGGAACGACAATTCAGGCCGGAAAACGACACTCCTTCAATATCGTACTCGTGCTCGTCGTCGTCCTCGTCCTCGGATTTTAATATCAAAAATATCGCCCTGCTTCAGATGTTCAGATAACGAGGACGAGTACGAGAACGACGACGAGGACAAATAAAATTTTGAAAATTCTGACACTCAAAAACGCTGAACCACTCAACCCTTGAACCCTGAACCCAGAACCTTTGAACCCTAACTAATATGACCGATGAGCTGCTCAAGATCGGTTAGAATCAGATCTGCACGTAGATCGTGGCAACGGGGATCATCTTTTCTTAAGCGCAGCGAGCGTGCATCGCCGGCGAACAGCGCGGTCTGAAATCCCATTTTTTTGGCCGGGTAGATATCATTGAGCATGTCGTTGCCGACAACCAGTGTTGAAGATCTGGCGATGCCCTTGGCTGCAATCCCGGCTGCGGCTGTCTCTAAGAGGACCGGTGAGGGTTTGGCACAGCCTTTTTGATACGACAAAATGATCAGCTCCGGGCTAAATCCAAGAGCTTCCACATCGGCGCCCAGAAACCACTCGAATAAGAACGGTGTAAAAAACTGGGCATTGGAAATAAGGCCCATTCGGCAATTTTGTTGCCGGCAGGACCTCAGCACTGTCGCGAGATGGGGCATCGGATAGACGGGATTGGCGATCAGCTCATATTCAATGGCAAAGTTCCGCGCCTGCTCCATATCAGGACAGGCCAGAACATTCTGCCAGATGTTGTCCATTTCGACCTCGGGTACGTCGATCCCGCTTTGAATTAACTGATGGTGACGCGCTTGGATGGCTTGGTGCAATTTTTCGATCAATTTGCGAGGCGCGATATTGAGCTCAAATTTGGCAATCAGCTGTTTCAGCTTTGACAGTTGAGGAGCTGTTTGGCGGGCCGTACTGATATCGCCGGCCCCGCTGATGAATAACGTGCCGTAAATATCAAACAGGACACATTCAATTGTGCTTGCGGGCCGACCCGCAGGCGACAGGCCCGTGGGCCGAGGCGACAGGGGTGTTACATACGATTGAATCAGATCAGCGTGGATCATCATCTCCCCATTTCAACAGGCTAAACCGTTTGAGGGCGAAAAATTCAGCCAGTAATCTCTTTTTGTTGATCCGCTGTTTTACAGGTGTTGAAACCACGCAAGCATAAAGATCCAACAGCCTCCGGCGATATTCGTCCATATGATAGCTGCGCACGATGGCGTTGCGGTTGGCTACAATGCGGTTTTTGTCATCTGTTCCTTTGCTGATGTCCGCAAGCAGCGGATTGCGTGTTAGCAGCTTTTGCAGATGGGTATGGTTTGATATGAGGTACTGCAGCACCTGTTTCTGGTAGGGTTCTGCGAGCAAACCAAAATCGATCAGACCACCCTCGGTGATGGCCGCGTATGCACGTCGTATCTGACCGGCATCCATCTGGAGGTCAAATTTCCGGGCGGTATCCGTAATCGTGCGCTTCCACCGGCTGTAAAAATCATTTGCATCAAATCCTTCAAACGGTACCATTAGCTGGCTGTACATGTGATCAAGATTGATTCCTCGAATTTCAAAGTCTTGGCAGATATCATCAAGTTTTCGTCCGCCGACATGCTTATGGTAAAGCCAGGGTTCCAGAAAAGAAAATCCGAAACCTTCGGTGATGCTGGTGGTCAGCAGATAGCGGGCCGAACAAACAATGGCTTCAAAGGGTGTGTCCAAGCCCTGATCAAATTCAACCGGCAGGTGATAATCAGCAGCAAACGCTTTCCAGGCCTTATAGCTTGCCATATCGGCGGCGCTGTTCGGTGGCAGCGTGATGGACAGCCTTTCCTGAGTTTCGAAAAAAAGTGATAGTAAAATGGCTTCTCCGATATTTTTTCGGCGAATCGCCCGGATCGGGTAGACCACGTAGGGTTTTTCTGCAACGGGATCAGGTGGCAGATGCGGCAAACTCACGCAATTGAACAGTTGATGCAGACCTTGCTCTTTTAATCCGCATCTGAGCAGAATCGCATAGTCACGTGAATTGACGACGCAGTAATGGCAATCGGCGGGATAATCTGCGTGATAATACGATCGGGGGCGACCATCTTCGGCAAAATCATGGGTCTGCAGCAGCAGGTTTAGGCCTTCTTGTTGCAGCAGCTTCAATATATCCAGGAATTTTGAATTCTTTGCCAGCAGCGGATTATGCACATGTACAATGTCGCAGGGGCCATCAAAGTGTTGCCTGATTTTTTGGATCACCGTTGCGGCGACCTTTTCGGGTACATATGGCTTGCGATAGACGCTGCTGTAGGCCAATTCCGGCACATAAATGGTTTTTGCCGAAAAGGAGTCGGGCGGCAGCTCTCCGCTGATGACGCACATTTCACAATCGCTTTTAAGGGCGTTTAGCTGCTGCTTCAAACAGGTCGTCACGCCGCCGGTCTTAAGATGATAATGAATGAAGACGATTTTCATTGATTTTTAGTTGGTATCTCGAATACCATCGCTCGTCAAGCGACGATTGGGAAAAATCTGTTGTGCAGTTGCGGTATGGCTACCGGCAGGCAGGCAAGATTCGAAAAAATAAAGGGGAAAATATCATCCGGATAGGCTCACGGCAATGATGGCATATGTTTGCGCGAATTCGCCGGACAAATAACACCACCGGCAGCATCTCAGGAGGCTTCCTGCTTTTTGGGTTTTTTACCGATAAATTGCAATTTGATGGGACCGATCTGGATGATATCCAGCTCATTTAGCTTGATCGGTTTGTTGGATGCCCGCTGATCATTGATTTTGGGCTTTGCCAGGCCGTTCACATAGCTAAAATAATAGCCATCCCGGGTACGACTGATGGTGGCAGCCGTTTTTCCAACTTTCCACCCCTTGATGACAATATCATTGGACGCATCCTTGCCAATTTTAGTGACCTTTTGTTTCAGGGCCAGTGTGCCTTCACCGCCGGCCAGATAGGTAATGTATCCTCGGACCGGCTTTTGTTTGTTCTGCTCAACGGGTTTCGACTTGGGTTCGGCAGCAGTTTGCGGCTGGGGGTCGTTTTGGTGCACCATGGATCGGAACTCATTGGTGTCCATTACCATGGTTTTTTCCATATCGGCTTGTTCGGTGTCTTCCGGCCGGGCTTCACTTTCAAAATACGCAAAGGTAAGCGAATGCTTGCCGATATAAATGACATCACCGTCCTGCAGCCAGTGCGAGCTGACCAGTTGCTGGTTAATAAAAGAGCCGTTTTTGCTCTTCAAATCGATATAGACAAATCCGTCGCCGGCCGAATCGATTTTGCCATGGTGGCTGGATACGGCCAGGTTATCAATGACAATATCATTGTCTTTGCGACGTCCGATTTTCAGGGAACACCCCGGAGGCAAATGATAATCGGCTAAAACATTATCTTTAAACTTAAGCGTGATTTTTGGCATGGGTCATTTCGATTTATTTATTTTCCGACTGCAGATGAGTGTTACATAATTTTTGGAATATGTTTTTAAAGCGCCCGGAAATGCTACGGTTATTTTTTGCATCGGATTTAATTCTTAGCACAATTGCAGTAATATTATCTTCTCCACCCCGGGCATTTGCCAGATCGACGAGTTTTTTGCAGGCCAGGTCCGAGCGTTGATTATCAACCAGTTCTAAAATTTCTTCTGGCGTTGCTTTATCGGTTAATCCATCAGAACTAATCACCAGAATATCATCCCTGAAGAACGGCATTTCTTTTATGTCGGCCTTCACGGATTTGTCAACGCCCATCGCACGGGTCAGCACATGTTTAAAGTCATTCCATAATAATTCGGCGTTTTCCGGATCCAGCTCAGCCTGCTCGGCTACCAGGGTGTGGGGTACAGAGAGCAGCTTGATTTTACCATTCCGAATCAGGTAAACCAGGCTGTCGCCCACATTCGCCACTATAAAGGTTTTGTCGGTCAGATACACGGCTGAAACCGTTGACCCCATTCCCTTGTAGTCTTCGTTTTGCTGGGCCGCTTGGTGGACGACTTGGTTCGACAGGTATATGCCGGCCAGCAGCCGGCGGGCATCTTCAGACAGTTTTTCATTGGCTTTGATCGGGTGACCCTGCGCAGATTCCTGCTCCAGGTTCTGGTTCAGGTAGTCACGGATGGTTTTAACAACCAAGTTGCTGGCCACTTCACCCGCATTGTGTCCGCCCATGCCGTCCGCCACCACGTAGAGCCCCATGCCGTCATCGTAGAAAAAAGAATCTTCATTCAGTTCTCTTCTTCTGCCGATGTCAGTAATACCCGAAGATTCAATATCAATCATATATAATGGTTTCAGAATTTGGTTGACTTTTGGCGAATGAAATGAGTTCTGATGCTTAATTTTAGCGTTTCTGATGGTAATCTAACTAACTACTTATTATTATTATTTATATTATAAAAATGCATTTTGGTCAAGTCCTTGGAAATTTCTGATTTATTATCAATGGGTTGGCGGAACGGTTGCCTGAGATCTTTTTTGAAAATTTGACAGATTGAAGCCGTTGCGCTTTTTGACATAACCGCTTGAGTTGGTCATAATAGCAGATATGTTCATTGCAGCATTCAACCGCGGCTATAAAACGGAGCGCAAAAATGGCAAACATTCGTTTATTAAAAAATACGATTCAGGAATATGCCTGGGGCTCGACGCAAGCAATTTCAAAGCTGTTAGGTCGGCCGAATACCGATAATCGACCCCAGGCGGAGCTCTGGATGGGGGCGCATCCCAAAGCCCCGTCCTTAGCATACCAGAACGGCCGCTGGGTCTCTCTGCAACAGCTGATATCACAGGACCCCGAAGGTATCCTCGGAAAGAGGGTAGCCAAAAGATACCATAATCGCCTGCCGTTTCTGTTCAAGGTCCTGGCAGCCGCAAAGCCACTTTCCATTCAGGCCCATCCCAACAAACACCAGGCCCAAAAAGGCTTTCAGCGCGAAAATAAGCAAAAAATCCCTCTGGATGCCGCCGAACGCAATTATCGTGATGATAATCACAAACCCGAATGTATCTGCGCATTAACCCGTTTTTGGGCCTTAAGCCGTTTCCGAAGGATTCCAAACATTCTAACTGATATGCAACAACTGAATCTAAAGCTGCTCAATGATATGCTGACCGAATTAAAACAACGCCCAACACCGCAAGGGCTTCAGCGATTTTACACATCCTTGATGTCTCTAAATCAGGACCAAAAAAAACGGGTTGTTGGTGAAGCTCTCAAAAAAGCACGCAATGATACCGCTGATCGTCCGGAGTTTCAGTGGATGATAAAACTGGCCAACCACTATCCTGAGGACATCGGTGTGCTTTCGCCATTTTTTTTAAATTTGATCTGTCTTGAACCGGGTCAGGCCATTTATTTAGATGCCGGTGAGCTGCATGCCTATCTGGAAGGGCTGGGCATTGAACTGATGGCGAATTCCGATAATGTCCTGCGTGGCGGATTAACGCCCAAACACGTGGATGTGCCGGAGTTGTTACGCATATTGAATTTTGAAGGTCGCGACATTACGCTCCTGACACCTCAGGCTTTAGGCCCAAATGAGCTAATGTATTCCAGTCCGGCTAAAGAATTTGTTTTATCGGTTATTACCCTGAACGCGGGCAGCGCTTATCTTAGTCTGCCGCAGCGCAGCGTAGAAATGATCATTTGCACAAAGGGAAATTTGACGATCGCCGAGCACGATTCTCAGACGCAAATCGAGCTGCCACAGGGCGCTTCAGTGCTCATACCTGCATCTGTAACGCGTTACAGCCTGAAAGGGGAGGGGATCTGTTATAAGGCCGGCGTACCGCTTTGATTCAAGTTATTCGTTATTTGTTATTAGGTTCGCTGTGATTCCAATGATCAATGTGTCAAGACGAATAACCAATTACCATTAACCAATAACGCCCATTGGGTTTTACCCAATGGGGGGGTAGTACTTTTTCATTACAAAATTCATTTGCCCCACCTCCTTTCCTAATACTCCCTAAGAAGGTTTGCGCATAAAGTATTAAAAAAAATACGACAATTGCCGTATTGCGACCGTAGCGCGCATCAGCTAAAATATGCATAACTTGATGTGCTACCGTTTTAAGCGTCTGGGGGTGATTGAAATATGAGGCGTAGTCCATTATTTTGGTCGGGTTTGGTGGTCCTGTTTATGGCTTTTGTTTGCATCGGTTCGGTGTGGGCACTGGAAAGCGAAAGAATAAATATCAACACTGCTTCTGCCAAGGAACTGGCTAAATTGGAGAATGTCGGTCCCAAATACGCCGTGCGTATCATCGAGCATCGCCAGAAATACGGCCCGTTCAAACTGACCGAAGAGCTGATGGATGTCCCGGGAATCGGGTTGCGGACTTTTGATAGAATCAAAGATCAGATCATCGCGCAATAAGCGCCATACTCCATCATGTGAGCGCTCCGAAATCAGCCACCTGTTACAGACGGGTGGCTGATTCATTATGATGCAATTCATTTTGCACGCGTCCCGTTATACGCTGTCCCCAAAAGGGATGGCAGCATCCGGGTATTAAGAAACACTGCATTATTGCGCGGCCCCGATAAACTGCTCTTAACGGAGGTGTTGCATGCGGAAACGAAAACGCTTTTTTCACATGGTCCTAATCCTGGTATCGATCTGCCTGAATGTGTCCGCTTTGAAGGCCGATGACAATATCAAAATAAATATCAACACAGCATCAGCCGAGGAATTGATTCAATTGAAAGGTATTGGCCCCAAAAAAGCGGCGGCGGTCGTCAACTTCAGAGAAACCAACGGTCCGTTTCGAATGCCTGAAGATCTGACTAAGGTTCCAGGTATCGGTCCCAAGACGTTTGAGGCCAACGCGGAGCGGATTGTCGTAAAATCCGATTAAGCGTCGGTGCCGCTTTTTGAGCGGTTTCAAATCTGCCGTTTAGTAAAAAAATACAACCGCTCAGCGCACATATTCCAATCGTGGATTTCTGCAGAATTCCATCCACCGAATCAAAAATACGTTCATTCAGAAAAAAATGGATCGCATTTTTTCGTTTTTTTACAAATTTTCATTTTCTTCTGGCATGCTTTTCGCAGAGTGCAAACAAATATTTGCTTAAATTTAAGATATTTCTTGACAAACC
>JASFIG010000027.1:0-22229 GCA_050122795.1 Desulfobacterales bacterium | reverse complement strand
GCTGGGCTTGTCCGAACCGTTTGATTTAGTCGGCCTTTCGGTCGGCGGTGGCACTGCTATTAATTTCACCGCGAAATATCCTCAGCGGGTGGACAAATTGATTTTAATAGCGCCCTTGATCAATAATTTCAAAACACCGTCTTTTTTCGGTATACCGGTCGTTGGAGAATTTTTAGCCCGTTTATTCGGTATACGCGTCATTGCAAATCGATTTGCTTCGCTGGTTGAAAATAATCCTGAATCCGAAAAATATACCCGGCTATATTTGGAACAAACAACTTTCGAAGGTTTTCAGCGCTCGATCTTATCCATGCTCAGAAATGATGCCGTTGGGGATTACAGCACAGCCTATCAGGTTGTCGGCAGGCAGAAGCGGGATGTACTGCTGATCTGGGGAACCGAGGATACCGAAATTACAAAACAAATGATCGGCGAGATTCGCTCCCTAATGCCCCGGCTGACGTTTCAGCCGGTAACGGGTGTCGGCCATGGAATTGTGTTTCAAAGACCGCAAACCGTCAACAAACTGATATTAGACTTTCTATAACCTTGGGTTTAAAAGCAACTGTTAGAATTTAATGCCGATCGGCACCGAAGCCCTTAGCCGCTCTGAACCCATTGATAGGTTAAACTAAGCCAGCGAAAATAATCGTCGCATGCTAAATAATCGAATCTTGATATGGTTCCTGTTTTTTACCTGTCTGGTTGTGAATTGTTCGGAGGTAAATTCAGATGATGTGCCGGATTGCAGTCGCACGTTTTGCGGATGCTGGCAGGATGTGGTCCTGGAATTTAGAACTAAAATTTTAAACCGCGATAACCTGCCCCTGACCGGCATCGAAGTCTATTGTGCCGGTGAGGAAACACCCAGATCCGTCAGCGACCCCTCCGGCGTTGCCGCTTTTAAGGTATCGACCCAGCACAGCCCGGGCTGCCACTATGCCATCTGCAGCAATTTGATATTCAAAGATAAAAACCGGACTTACAAACCACAACAATTTACCGTTTATCAGGCCAACGACCAGACCCTTTATCTGGATCGCATCCAATGAGTCCGGTTGCGGTTTTCTGACGGATTGGACCCCATGAGCTTAAGACAACGCTTTATCGACGCAACCCAAAAAGCATTTTCTTTTCTAACGGAAACGTATGGTTTTACTTTAAGTTTGCCCGAAACCGACAGCTCCCTGGAATCGCTGCGCTACGAGAATTTACCGCTTTACGTTGAAATCAGCTGGTATAAAGGAGAGCTGGATGTCATTGTCGGTTATGCCGGCGAAACGCCCATCCTGCGCCCCTACAAATCGAGGATATTCCTGCTGTCAGAGATCGCCCTGCATCTTGATTCCCGTTCGTTAGAAGGCGCACCCCGTTTTCCGGATTATATCACCGGGGAAAACGATGTGCGTACCGCCCTTGCCTATTGGTCGCAGATCATGAAAACATCCTGTCCTGAAATCCTCAGCGGCAATATCAACACATTGGAGCAGATTGCGTTAAAGCGTCAGCACTAAAGGCAGCGGAGATCGGTTGAAATTTTCTTGCAGCCCCGCATATTGAAATCAATGCGCCTTTAAGCTAAGCTATTGCCTTTCAATCTGCATACAAAGGAGATGATGGTTGAGTGATACCCACCCGTCTATGCCCGCCTGGCTGGCGCAATGGATGTCAGCCCAAGCCGTTGAGCTCTGGGGAGCGGCAGACCTGACGGATTTTGCCACCCCCCAGGATTCCGGCGGGCAGCGGCTTGCGTATGCCGTTTCCTGGGCACTCCCTATGAATCCCCGCATTATGGCCGGCATCCAGAAGGGACCCGATCAGGCGTATGCCGATGAATACGCCCGGGTGAATGCCCGCTTAAATGAAGTGGCCCGTCTGCTGGCGGACACCATCAGCAGCAAAGGTTTTCGCGCCTATCCTCTGGCCGCCTCGGAACGCACTGACACGGTCAACATTAAGGGCGATTTTCCCCATAAAACTGCCGCCACCCGCGCAGGGCTGGGCTGGATCGGGCGGCATTGCCAGTTGGTTACCCGTAAATTCGGCTCTTGGGTTCGGCTGGGAACCGTTTTTACCGATATGGCGCTGCCGTTTGACAAGCCGATTGAACGCAGTTTTTGCGGGCGCTGTGTTCGTTGTGTTGAAGCCTGCCCGGCCGATGCATTGCAGGGCAACGCCTGGTTTCCGGGGCTTGAACGCGAAAAAATGTTAGATGTCGCCGCCTGCGATCGCTGGAAAAAGGAGCATTATTTCCAATACCATCAGGGGCACAACTGCGGCATCTGTTCAGC
The DNA here is from genome assembly GCA_050122795.1 of Desulfobacterales bacterium. GTDB lineage: Bacteria > Desulfobacterota > Desulfobacteria > Desulfobacterales > JAHEIW01 > JAHEIW01. The sequence goes on along the minus strand of JASFIG010000027.1, from coordinate 19,938 downwards.
GGTATGCCCCTACGGCTTAAAAGTTAAAAAAAAAAGCAACCTTGAGCGACGCTGACGATACAGCGATGATTCGAAGGTTATTATTTCCGAATGGATTTTATGAAATTCAAGCTGATCATATCCGTGTTTCTCGGCCTGGCAGTTAACGCCTGCGCCACGCACCATATGGATACGGTTACGATTTTACACATCGAGGGCCGCGTTCTGGATCAGGCATCCAATTTTCCCCTTGAAGATGTCATTGTTTACTTTATCGACACCGGCTATGATGATATCCTTTCAAAAAGACAGAAGCCGGTCGAAATCACCCGCAGCAATTCAAGAGGGAAAATCACAGCCCGCTTTAATTACCACTGGGGCCGCAAGGTGTCTGCATTCGATCCCGGACCCAAAGCGACTTTCGACATCGTTTTAGCCAGAGAGTCCTATGTGGAAAAGCGCTTACAATTTAAGCAGTCAGAACTTCAAACCGATGGTGTCACATTTTTAGTCAACCTGGAAGACGTTTACCTGGCTCGTAAAGATGAATAAGCCCGGAAAGGACGCCCCATGCTGTCTAAAAATTATTTGGGCCGAACAGCTGTATTGGCGATTACCAGTGTTTTTCTGGTATCGGTCAACCTGGACTGTTGGTCGCGTGCCCAGACAGGCGAGCAGGCGCGCGAACCGTCCAGGGCCGGCTCGGCAAATAGTTCGACGCTTGTGATCTGGGCCGAACTGCTTCAGAAAACCCCTTTTCCGCATACCGCGCCACTGCCGCCGCAAAAGTACACTGCTTTGGATGGCATCTATACCAAATTCGATCCTAAAAAAACGCCAGCGGTGCCCTGCCGGCGGTGCCCGGACTATGTGCCCGCAGGCGGAATTTGGAGGCTGCAGCTCAGCAAGGGCGTTTACCGGATTTTTCACGAGTTTAGCGGCTGGCGGAGCATCGGCTCTTTTGTCGTTGAGGGAACCCGGGTGAAATTGTTCAATGACCCCACCTGTATTGAAGTGACGGGGACCTATACCTGGACGTTTGAAGCGGGGCGCTTGAATTGGGTGGTTGTTCAGGATGAATGTGCAATCGGGATGCGTGCCAAAAATTTAATGCAGCAGCCGTGGCTGTCCTGTCAACCGCCATCGACGGAAACAAATTGACAAAAGCCCACCGGCTGCAATTGACGCAAAGCAGCCGGACGAGAAAGATCGACAATGCTGGAAATCAAATTAGCGCGCAATGACGGATTTGACCAGATCTGGCCCGTTATTCATGAGGTGTTGCGCTCGGGTGATACCTATCCGTTTGCGCCGGACACAACGCAAGCGGAGGCCTTTCATATCTGGATGGAAAAACCGCGGGCCACTTACGTAGCCATCCTTGATGAAGAAATCGTGGGGACTTATTACATCAAAGCCAACCAGCCGGGTCTGGGATCGCATGTGTGCAATTGCGGCTACATGGTTAGCACCAGCGCCCGCGGCAAAGGCATCGGCCGGGCCATGTGCCAGCATTCGCTGGGCAAAGCCCGCAAACTCGGTTTTAAGGCTATGCAGTACAACCTGGTCGTCAGCACCAATATCGGTGCTGTGAAGCTGTGGCAGGATCTGGGATTTGACATCATCGGCACTTTACCCAAAGCGTTCCATCACCGCGAAAAGGGCTTTGTCGATGCCTTTGTCATGTATCAATGGTTGGATGAACAATGAGCATACAGGGAATTTTTTTTGACCTTTACGGAACCCTGCTTGTCTACGGGGATATGAAGCAGGCCTGGAATGACTGGCTGGCGGCCTTTTACGACCTGTTAACAGCGCAGGGGTTAAACATCTCAAAAGCGTCCTTTTCACAGGCATGCGACGGCTTCTTCAGTGCGACGCCGCCGGCTGGTAAAGACGATCATTTAACCGAATTAGAGCGCCGCATTCAGCGCCTGTGCGCGGCGCTCGACCATCAACCCGACCCGGCAAGCCTGCGTGATATCGCCGATCGGATTGCCGCTGCATGGCAATCTCATGTTTCCATCGACCCTGAGGCTATGCCGGTCCTGACGGACTTAAGGCGAGGCAACAAAACAGTCGGCCTGGTGAGCAATTTCGACCACCCACCGCATGTGCGGCGTATCTTATCTGAGAATGGATGGGCCACGGTCTTTGACACCATCGTCATTTCCAGTGAAGTGGGGGTCAAAAAACCGGATCCAGCCATCTTTGCGCTGGCCTTGCAACGAACCGGGATTGCACCGGCGGATGCCATTCATGTTGGGGATACGCATGATGATGTGGCCGGCGCCATCGCCGCCGGAATTCAGCCGATATTCATCACCCGAACGGACAATCCAACTGACGCCAGCGCACTGGATTTTCAACATAACAGTCAGCAGCCGCATGGCTCTCACAGCAGCTTATCGAAAAACGCGGTAACCATCATTCATAATCTGCAGGAGATTTTGACACTGGCAAAATAAAACTTGAGATCCAAGGGTGCCTATCTTTCCGGAAACAGGAGATGCCCATGAATTCAGAAAGCGTTTCAAACTTTAAGGCCAAAAGGGTCACCCGCCGATATGTGCAGACGATTGACGCCGAACCGTCGGTTGTGCATGCTTTGATCTGCCCGGTCAAAGAGGCCGAGTGGCTCGAGGGCTGGGATTATGATCTGATATATTCGCAATCGGGTGTGGCCGAGTACGGCTGCGTGTTTACCTCTAACAGTGCGGGCGAAGAGACCATCTGGCTGATTACCAAAAGAGATGATGTCGCCTTTGAGACCGAGTTTGCCCGGGTATCCCCGGGGTCCAGAGTAGCCCTGGTGGCGGTTCAAATTGAAGACGGCGGCCATCAGACTTCCCGGGTTCACATCAGCTATACGATCACCGCCCTGAACGCGGCGGGCAATGCGTTTGTCGACAGTTTTACACAGGAAAATTTTGTCAATGACATGCGGTTCTGGGAAGCCAGCATGAACCATTATCTGAACACCGGCAAAGCACTGCCTCAATACGATACGGAGCACTGGTTAAACTACGGCGCCGATCAGAGCACGCCAAAGGAGGACCGATGACAAGCGTCCCGTTTTCCTATTCTCGCACACCGTTAATTCTTCTGGCAATTGTCATTGTCGTCTGCATAGCGACCGTGTGGGCACCACCGGCCGGTAGAGTCAGCTGGCTGCTCGAGGTCGGCCCCGGGTTGGCCGGCATCGCCGTTCTCATCGGTCTTTACCGCCGCTTTCCGATGTCGCATATGGTCTATTGGTGCGTCTTTTTGCACATCTTCATATTGATTTACGGTGGATTTTACACCTATGCCAAAACGCCTCTGGGTAACTGGGCCATGGAAGCGTTCGGTTTCAGCCGCAACCACTATGATCGCGTAGGCCACATCGCCCTGGGGGTGTTCCCGGTATTCATCATCCGTGAAGTTTTGCTGCGCGTCACCCCGTTGCAAAAAGGAGGCTGGTTTTATTTTATTGTGTTCAGCATCATACTGGCGATTGCGGCCTTCTGGGAGCTGCTGGAGTGGTGGGTCGCGCTGCTGGCCGCCCCCGATGTCGGTGCGGCCTTTTTGGGCTCCCAGGGCGATATCTGGGATGCGCAGTGGGATATGTTTCTAGCCCTGGTCGGGGCCCTGGTGGCCGTTCCGCTATTTTATCGTCTGCATGATCGTTCGATGGCACGACTTAAGAAATTGCTGTCCTGAACATCGGTCAGCAACGCATACCCCACAGGAGATAGAATGCAAAAAGATACCACCATCAGAACGTGAAAACCATCGGATCACCCCGGCGTCATTCCCGCCCTGCAAACCTGGAGGGCGGGCGTGACCTGACGCCATGCTACCATTATTGTTTTTAAACCTGCCGAATTTTTGCGATCTTTCCAGTTTTGCGATATAATTCAAGTATTCACGCTTATAGCGACGATCAGGTCATTCCAGCCCCCGCATCAATACCAAAAGCGTCTGAATCGACCTACCCGGGAGATTATTTACGTATGCATCCGATAACGCATTTTCTGGCCGGCTGGACGGTGGCCGGTGTTTCAGGGCTTGAAAAAAGGGATCGCGCAATTGTGACCCTCGCCAGCATAGCGCCGGATTTTGACGGTGCCGGAATTGTGGTCGAATTGGCCACCAGGGAATCGAGCACACCCCTTCTGTGGTGGAGCGACTATCACCATGTGCTGGGCCACAATCTGGCATTCGGCCTGATTGCTTTTCTTGCCGCAGCTTTGCTCGCCAGGCGCCGGCTGCTGACGGCATTCTTGTCGCTTTTTGTCATCCACTTGCACCTGTTTTGCGACCTGATCGGCTCCCGCGGCCCCGATGGTTTTCAGTGGCCCATTCCGTATTTTTATCCCTTTTTGCCGAAAGTCGAATTCGTGTGGGCGCACCAGTGGGCTTTAAATGCATGGCCCAATTTTGTGATCACGATTGTTCTTCTGTCAGCTACATTTATTATGGCCTGGAAAAAAGGTATCTCGCCCCTGGAGATCATTTCCAAGCGGGCGGATCAACTGTTCGTGAGCGCATTCAGGAAACGGTTTGGCATGCCGCAATTGGCATACGAAAAAAATAAAAACAAGTAACCAAACAATTTGAAGCGACAAAGGAGCAAATGGATGCCCATCAGACTGTTGGAACAGGTGCGCGCGGGCTGTAAAACCGTAGCCGAGCAAGCGAGCCTCATTCAAATCGAGGTCGACCGTATCCCGGCCTATGCCGCTGCATTGCCAATATCAGAAACCACCCGGCCGGCGCATGATCCCGAATGTCATTATCTGGGCCATGGCGATGATACGGCAGTCTTTTTCATGACCCTGGACGCCATTAATTTTGGATCCGGCTATTTCCCGCACCTGCGCAAACACACCGGCCGTTCCGGCTACTTTACAGTAGCCGGCTGCTTGACGGCGCATTTTAAAGACAACGGGCCTTTTTCGGCCCGCGATCTCAGCCGGTTGACCGCTGCGGACTGTAACCGCATATTCGGCCAGGATCCGGGCAATGCCCCCATTGCAGAACTGATGGGACTTTTTACCCGCGCCTTAAATGAGCTGGGTGCCTACCTGCAGACAAATTTTGGCGGCAGCTTCACCGGACTGATTGCGGCCGCAGGTGCATCGGCCGAACGACTGATACAATTGCTCGCTAAAATGCCCGGCTTCAAAGATGTTGCCCAATGGGAGGGTGCTGAGGTGCCATTTTTCAAACGCGCCCAGCTAACCGCTGCTGATCTGGCGCTGGCATTTAACGGTAAGGGGCCGGGCCGATTTGAAGACCTGGATGATCTAACCATTTTTGCAGACAATCTGGTGCCGCACGTGCTGCGGGTCGATAAAATTTTGCGTTATCCCGCTAAACTATGTTCACGGATCGACGCCGGCGATCTGATTGCGGCCGGTTCCAGGGAAGAAATTGAGATCAGAGCCTGCGCCCTGCATGCCGTCGAGTTGATTAAGGCGGCGCTCAGCGAATCCGGGCATTCGATCAATGCCATGGCCCTTGATTTTTTACTGTGGAACCGTGGCCAGCAGCCGGCCTATAAATCCATTCCGCGCCATCGCACCCGAACCTTTTTTTATTAAAACCAATTCATCGCAACCTTACAGGACCACCGACTAAAAGCGATTGTACCTATCGATTTGTGTTAAAAATTTGCCAAATAACAAAATAATCTGTTAAAATTATAGGTATTAAGGCCACCTGGCAGTTGAATCCCCATCTGTCCGGCAAATAAACAGCCGACAGCCAGCATTTTTGCCGCCTGTCATAAAGATTTTTCAACAATTGCCGATATTAGGATAATGCAGCCGGTTATCATTCGGGCCGACACCGCAACATCATCGACCCGGTCCGAGGCCGTCTGTGGCACGATTTTCAATGGAAGCCAATCACAGCATAAAAAGCGCCGCCGGGAACCCATCGTTTACACCCGTCCTGGCGACTGTGATGCAAAGCCGCTGGATGATCGCCCTGCTGGGTGCGGTTGCCCTTTTTCAGGTAGTCCTGACCGCCCTGGAATTACCCGCCTGGCAATGCCCGCTAAAAGCCACGCTGGGGGTCGCCTGCCCCGGTTGCGGATTGACGCGGGCGATGGTGTTGCTGGCAGAGGGAAAATGGCTGGCGGCCGTTCAGCTGCATGCATTTGCCCCTGTTGGCCTGGTAGCCGGCCTGCTGCTCGTAACGGGTCTACTGCTGCCCGCCAAATGGCGCCACAGGGTAACCGAGCAGGTAGCGGTTTTTGAGAAGCGCAGCGGCATCATGCTCTGGTTAATTTTAGGCCTGCTGATCTACTGGATCGGTCGCCTGATGGTTCACCTATAGCGCTGAACCGAGCAGCAGCACTTTTTTGCGACCTAAGTTGAGCGATTAACCCTTTTTCAATTTTTGCGCTCAGCTTAAGAGAAAATATAAACAGGAGAGGTACGCCATGACAGAAATGATTGTCAGTATTTTGTTTCCGGTGTTGAATTTCATCGGTTTTATTGTTGCGATCATTGTTTTGATCAAGCAATTTAAGCACGGCGGGGCATTGCAGGGTATCCTCGGCATTATCACCTGCACCTTTTGGACGTTTATCTGGGGCTGGATCAAACACAAAAGCTTTGCCTTGACTAAATTGATGGTCGTCTGGACCGTCGTATCGGTAGTGCCCCTATTGTTGATCCCGGTGTTCGGCGCCGCCATGTTTGGCGAAATTTACAAAATGGTCGGTGAAATATCCGGAAATCCCGAATTGGTCATGAAGCAGAACCAGGAAAACGAGCCGACAGCGAAATTCAAGCGCAACAGGACGACATCAAGACTGCCGCGACGCAACGCCAACAATGCCCCATCCGTAAATAGACAGGACTGGAACGCCGCTGCTCTGGCGCTCTGGCAGGACGGGCAATACAGCGATCCCAATAAAGCCAAAACGTACTGGGACAGGGCCATTGCCGCCAACTCAAAGGCGGCCGAAGCCTATAATAACCGCGGATTGGCTTTCTATAACATGGAGCAGCACCAGCAGGCCATCGTGGATTTCAACCAGGCCATCCAGATCAATCCGAAATATGCTGAAGCCTACAACAATCGCGGCAATGCCTATTATGCCCTGCGGCAATACCAGCAAGCTGAGGCGCAATATACCGAAAGCCTGAAGCTCAAACCCAAATACGCCAAGGCCCATCTGAACCGGGGGCTGACCTATTTTCAGATGAAACGCATCGCTGATTCCTGCGGCGATTTCAAGAAGGCCTGCGACCTGGGAGATTGTGACGGATTGCAGTGGGCCATGCAGAATGGGCATTGCAAATAAGCCTTACCTGAAAATTAATGGAAAGAAGGAAGCTTGAGGAAGGCGGCCTGTGGATCCCTTTGATAAGGACCCACAGGCCGTTTTATTTAAAATTGTGTAAAGGATGCACTTTGTGCTATGCAACCAGCGCATCCGCAATCATGGAGCTTAAAAACTTTACGTCTACCCCCATTTTGTAGTGGTCATTTAAATTGCTCAGCTGGGCGTGGCAGTTTTCACAGGCCGTGGCCAACACCCCGGCCCCGGTTGCATTGACCTGATCAACTTTGACGCGGGCGGATTTCATGCGAAAATCAAGGGTGTCTTCGCCCATGGCCACCAGCCCGCCGCCGCCGCCGCAGCACCAGTTATAGCGGGGTTCATCGGTCAACTCCCGGAAATCATCTGTTAAATGCTGCAAAATATAGCGTGGCTCATCGATAACGCCGGCATTACGCGCTATCTGGCAGGGATCATGGTAGGTAACCGCACCCTCGATTTTGGATTTATCCAGCTTGATGCGCTTTTCCCGGATATAGCGTGCATGCACTTCGGTAATCGCGGTAACCTTGAAAGGCTGCTTGCCGGATAGCTGCTTCATGACCCGGTAGGCCGTGCCGCATTCGCAGATACAGACCTCTTTGACTTTCAGCCGTTTGGCTTCGCTGATAATTCGATCCAGTATCAGCTTCGTCTTGGTGGGATCGCCAACAAAAGCGCCGAAATTGACGGCTTCAAAAAAGCTCAAGGTCCAGTTTTCCTTGGCGGCATTAAATATGGCGGCTGCCGGGATGATCGAATGCGCCCCGGCCAGGGCCACATATAGCAGGTCAGCGCCTTCGGCATCCACCGGAATGGCGGTCTCACCGGCTTCTAATCTCCATTTTGATACGACTTCATCTTCCAGGCGTTTGATGCCTTGCATGAAGCTGTCTTTAAACAGGTCGATGGATTTTCCTTTTTCAATCGAGGTATCGGCCAGCAGGGTAAGGATTTCGGGCTCCATTTCGGCACCAACCAACAGCAGTTTGGCTATCGACATCAGCATCTGGGTATCGATGCCAAAGGGGCAATACACCATACAGCGCCGGCAACCCGTGCAGGAGTAAGCGGCTTCGTATAGCTCTTCAAGGGCCATCTCGCTCAGTTCTTTGGCCTCACCGACCGACGGCCAGATTTTACCGCGGCCTTTGAAATACTTTTTATAAAGGCGACGCACAATTTCAGCCCGGTAGGCGGCAATGTACTTGACCTGCCCCATTGAGGCGTGCACATGACAGGCCTCGGTGCACACCCCGCAACGGGTGCAGGTTTCCAGATAAAGCCGCATGGCTTCGTTTAGTTTGCTTTCAAACAATTTAAGCAAATCATCTCTAGTTTTCTCATCCATCATCAAGGTTCCTTTGTTCTGGGCAGCGTTGCCATCCATATCGCCTTATGGATTTTTAGGGTGATCTTTTTCCTCTGGCTTCTCGCTGCTGGCTCCTGGCCTCTTGCTGCTGTCACTTCACGTCCGACACTCAAAACCCGCAACGCGTAACGCGCAACACGCAACTTTTGAGGCTTGACCGTTTAATCCTGAATTAGCCAGCTGATGCCAGACACCATCTACTTACCAACCCGGAGACGATTGACCGGCAACGACAAAAACGAGTGCATGCTCTGGCTGAACGGGAAAAATATCAGAAATAAATTGGCAAAAAAGATGTGCAGCACCAGCATAAACGAATGACCCGATTCGGTCAGTTCCGCCGGCAGATAAGGGTCAAAGATTAAAAGGCTGCCCAGATATTCCCGGTATTGCTCGACGCTCACCGTTTCGTAAAAATACCATCTGCGGGCCCAATCCAACTGGCTGCCGAACAACACGACCAGAAACAACAAAATCAGCAGATAATAATCTTCGGGTACCGACAGTTCCCGTACCGGAGAGATAAACCGGCGGAACAAAAAATACAGCAGCGCAATCGAGGCGATCAAGCCCACCAATCCCTGCCCCAAAAATATGTCATGGGGAATCAATTGCAAAGTTTCGATTTCACCAAAAAGCTCCAGATGCCCTAAGATGAGCAGCAGAATGCAAATATGAAACACCATCAGAAATATCCACAGCAGGGGTTTGTGTCTGCGAACGGTGGGAAACAAGAACGTGTCATGCAGTGCCCACAACCACCCGGGTCTTTTCTCGGGATAGACCTGAAGCGTGGCCGGATGTTTGGGGGTGCGCAAGATGGCAATCAAACGGACCGTTGTACCGATGAAAAATACGGCAAAAGCAAAATAGACCATCGGCACCAGTATGATGTAATACAGCGTATCCAACATGACCTCCCGATTTTAATTGCGACAGATACCGAATCCGGCTGCCGCACTATTTGCCTCCGGATTTTTGTCCTGCCGGCCCGCAGTAGATTGAACTGCGGCCCGGCAGGTCACCGGAAAAGTTTAGGCATTGCGCTTGATGTAAAATTTAATCACATCGTCTTCCTGTTCGGTTTTCAGAATTTCATTGCCGCTGGTTCGGGCCCAGGCTGGGAAATCCGTTAGGGAGCCCGGATCCGTGGATTGAGCTTCAATCACCTGGCCGATCTCAACCTCTTTGATCCCCTTGCTGACCTTAACGACGGGCATGGGACACGGCAGGCCTTTTAAATCAAATACTTTTTCGACTTTAATATCATCACTCATGGTTTACCTCCTGGTTAAATTGGTTGTGCCGGTTGCCCGTTGGCCTGTTATCCCGTTGCGCGGGAGAACAGAACGATCTGACCGGCTCAGTTTTAAAACGTGTTGTTGAAATAGCAAACTATATAAACAGTTGGACTTTACTGTTAGCGGCCTCTTCCAGAAATTTGGCAACGCCACAAAAGGTCAAATCTTTGTAGTCAATCATTTCCTCTCTTTTAAAGCCCATCAGGTCCATAGACATTTCACAGATAAAAATGCGGACGCCCAATTCCTCGGCCATGGCCAGAAATTCCTCCAGAGAAGCGACGTTTTTCTTTTTCATCAGCGATTTCATCATGGCCGTGCCCATCCCCCCCATGTTCATCTTGGAAAGCTTGACCTGGCTCATCCCTTTGGGCAGCATCGTACCAAACATCTTGCCGAAGGTGTCTTTGCCTCCGACGTTTTTCTTTGCATCTCTAAGAACCGGCGTCCCCCAGAACGTAAAAAACATGACCGCATCCATTCCCATGGCGACGGCTCCGGTGGCTATGACGAAAGCGGCGATGACTTTGTCCAAATCTCCACTGAACACCACCATCGAAAGCTTGTCTTCCGGGGTTTTTTTCTCCAGCGCCGCCAGCTGGGACTGCAACTCCGTGAATTGATTTTCAATATTTTGCATGTCCATGATTGCCTCCTTTGTTTATGGGTATAAACCCTTTTTACATAATAATTATAAAAATTTATATTTTATTTTTTCATATTTGGTTTATGTTATGAACTATTATAGCAAAAATATATGCCTTTGGGCCGGTACCGGCTATCCCAAAATGGTATTTCCTACTGAGTTGGGACGCACCATTTAGATCATCAGTTCTTTAACAGCCTCCATTGAGGCCTTGAGAATATCCAGATTGGTCAAAACCGCTTTGCGCTGATCCGGGGTGATTTGAACCAGTACATGATGATGGATATCCTCAAGAAAACCATTGATTTGATTTAATTTTTTATATCCTTCCGGTGTGAGGCTGAGCAGGCTGACGCGGGAGTCCTCGGGATCTTTGGTGCGTTGAATCAGTTTCTTTTTGAGCAGGCCCTCAACAATTTTAGACACCCGGCTTTTGACAACATTCATTTTCAAGGCGATGCCCTTGGCGGTCAGGTATCGTTCTTCCCCGAAAAGCATCAGGCACCTCAATTCAGCATCCGGGAGTTCAAAACGCTCGCATTGATACTGCATGCGCTCCTGGCAACATTGGAACAATTTCAGTATAAGCTCTTGAAATTGCTTTAATTGATAGTCCGGCACCTCGTTGATTTGATCTGTTGATGGTCGATTCCGTATTTGGTTCATGGCGTGAACCATATCAGAAAAAAACAGCATGTCAAGGCCTTTTTTCAAAATTATGCAGATTTTTTTTGGATAGCAGCGGCACAGAACGAAGGCGCCCACTCTCAGGCGCCTGGACGAATATAATTTACTTTTTTTCATTTTTATACTATAATCTAAGTAATTTAGCAGCAAATTCCGGCAGAAAAAATCCCTTTTGACCCATCTGACTGCCGAGATTTTATCCGTTTATATGAGGAGGACAACATGCACAAAACACTGCGAAGTGGCTTAATCCTTTTGCTGATGATCCCGGCTCTGGCTATCATCCCGGCCTGTGCTAAAAAGGCAACAACCGTAGAAAAAGGCCCCGGCACTGTTGCAGATCAGGCCGGCATAGATCGGCAAAAGGAACTGGAGGCCGACCGGAAACGTCAAGAAGCCGAACAGCGCCAATTCCAGGCGGCCAAAAGGCAGTTTATGTCTGAGGACATTTATTTTCAAAGGGGAAGCTATCAGCTGCAGCCGCAGGCCCGCACAATTTTGTATCGCAAAGCTGAATTCATGAAGAAATACCCGGATGTTATGGTGATCATCGAGGGCCATACCGACGAACGCGGTACCCGAGAAACCAATATTGCCTTCGGGGATCGCCGTGCTGGTGAGGTGAAGTCGTTTTTAATTCGAGAAGGCATTGAAAGAGAAAGACTGATACCCGTCAGCTTCGGCAAAGAACGCCCCGTTGCCGCAGGCAAAAGCGAAGCCGCCCGCGCCAAAAACAGGCGTGTGCATTTTGTTGTTAAGGAATAAGCAGCCAAAAATTTCTAGTCGTTGCGGGTTGCGGGTTACGAGTTGCAGGTTTTCTTTACCATCGGCTCCTAACTCGCAACCCGGAACACGAAACGCGCAACCCGCCGCATTCCACCATGCCAGTTGATCTGCCCTGCAAATCAAATGGATTCTTCCTTGATTTGATAGCTATCTTTAGATAAACCCAAACAACCCTGTCTGCCCCAATTAAATAAACCCGTACGAAGCGACGTATCCTTTCGTAAATGAGGTTAGATTAAACATCGATTGCGACGTGAACTGAAAATTGCGGTGCGAGAACTGGTCGAATACGTGCTCCGGTCCGGGGACCTGGCTTTTGAGTTTCTGAGCGCCAGCCGCCCGGTCGAGGCGATTCGAGCCCATCAAAAAATTCAAAACGCCCGGCCGGCCACCTATCGACCCGAAGTGGCGATCTCCTATGAGGTTGAAACCGACCGCTTCCGTCTAAATATCGGCGGCCGCATTGACGGCGTATTTGCCGAACCTGATGGAACCATCATCGAAGAAATAAAAACCACCTCGCGCGACCCGGTTTATTATAAAGAGAATGCAAACCCGGTCCACTGGGGCCAGGCGAAAACCTACGCTTACATATACGGGCGCCACAATCAGCTGGATGAGGTAACGATCCAGCTGACCTATTATCAGATCGATACCGGCAAGCACAGTGAAATCAAACGCCTGTATCGCCTGTCAGAGCTGGAAATCTTTTTCAACGATCTGGTGGCCCGTTACCTGAAATGGGCCGCCACCCTTGTTGATTGGTCCGACTGCCGGGACGCATCCATTCAGGATTTGGAATTTCCGTTTGCAACCTACCGGCCCGGTCAGCGCCAGATGGCGGTAGAAGCATTCCGCACAATCCGCAACGGCGGGCAGTTGCTGGTTCAGGCGGCTACCGGTATCGGCAAAACCATCGCCGTGCTCTATCCGGCCGTTAAATCCCTGGTTGAAAACCGCGACCAGAAGATTTTCTACCTGACCGCACGCACGACCGGCCAGATGGTGGCTGAGAAAGCCATCGCCGAATTAAGGGCCAAGGGCCTCCGGCTGAAATCGTTGACCCTGACGGCAAAAGACAAGATCTGTTTTTGCCCCCAGAGTGCCTGCCAGCCGGATGAATGCGAATTTGCCAAAGGTCACTATGATCGTATTAATGCTGCCGTCGAGGCGATTTTCAAGCATGAAGCGCTTAGCCGTGAACAGATTATCGACACCGCCAGGTCGTTTCAGGTGTGCCCGTTTGAATTTTCCCTGGAGCTGTCTCTGTGGGCGGATTGCATCATCTGCGATTACAATTACAGTTTTGATCCACGGGTATATTTGCGCCGCTTTTTTCAGGAAGAAAACGGTGCCTATATCTTTTTGGTCGATGAAGCGCATAATCTGGTGGATCGTTCGCGGGAAATGTTTTCGGCTGAAATTTTCAAACAGCCGGTATTGGATGTTCGCCGCCAGCTGAAAAAGCAGCTGCCGCAGGTATATAAGAGTCTTGGCCGCATCAACGCCTGGCTGGTCAAAGCGCGCAAAAAATGCGAAACAGCATACAATCCAATAGCAGAAGAACGCCCGCCCGAAGAACTGGTTCCTCTGTTGAAAAGCTTTCTTTTCATCACCGAGCGCTGGCTGGCCCAAAACATAAAAACCGCCTTTCGCGAGAGCCTGCTCGACCTTTATTTTGCCATATCAGGCTTCATCCGGGTGGCCGACCAATATGATACGAGTTACACGACCTGCTACGAGAAAAGCGGAAAAGACCTGAAAATAAAATTGTTTTGTGTCGACCCGGCCGTGCAGCTCGAGCGCGCCCTGCAGCGCTGTCGCACGGCCATATTTTTCTCGGCCACCATGACCCCCATCGATTATTTCAAGCAAATCCTGGGCTGCGACCCGACCGCTCCCCAGCTAATTCTGCCATCACCCTTTCCAGGTGAGAATCTGGGCCTGTTTATCTGCGATCAAATTTCAACCTACTACCGTCAGCGAGACCGGACTGTTGACCAGGTCGCTCAGGTGATTGCCGCCCTGGTCGGGCAAAAGAACGGCAATTATCTGCTGTATTTTCCCTCTTACGCCTACATGCGTAAAATTTCTGAGGCCTTCACCGCCCGTCATCCGCACATGGAGACCATTGTACAAACGCCCGGCATGTCGGAGCTTGAAAGAGAGGCCTTTTTGCAGCGTTTTTCCCGGGACAACCTCCAAACCCTGGTTGGTTTTGCGGTAATGGGCGGAATCTTCGGAGAAGGCATCGACCTGGTCGGCGATCGCCTGGTAGGTGCGCTGGTGGTCGGTGTGGGACTACCGGCCATCTGTCTGGAAAGAGAACTCATCAAGCACTATTTTGCCCGTACCCTGGATGCCGGTTTCGAATTTGCCTATCTTTACCCGGGCATCAATCGCGTGCTGCAAGCGGCCGGTCGGGTAATCCGAACAGAAAAGGATCGTGGCGTGGTCCTTTTAGTCGACCAGCGCTATTCGCATTATCAATATAAAACCCTGCTTCGCGAAGAGTGGGAGCCGGTCCGGGTGCACGATGCCCGGCAGCTGGCCGACAGTCTCCAACGGTTCTGGAAACAGAAGACAGAAGTCAGAGGACAGAAGTCAGAGGACGGAGATCGATCATAAGGTGTTAGTAGACGACAGTAAACATAAGGCAGTTGGGTGGCATCATCTTGCAGCTGCTTTCATCTGTCATCTGTTTTCTGACCTCTGTCCTCTGTAATCTCATTTTAGCGGCTGTAGGTGCCCATCAACTGGCTTTCGGCCAGAATATGGCCTTTCATGGCTTCGAGCAGCCGGGCCTTGGTAATACCGCTGTCCAGTTCAAGCATGGTGTCCAGTGCATAGAGCTTGAAAAAATAGCGGTGTGTGCCGCCCGGCGGGCAAGGCCCTCCGTAGCCCAGTCTGCGAAAATCATTTGTACCATGGCGGGCGCCGTTTTCCAGTGCAGCGTCTGGCGGTATTTCGGCCGGCAAGCCGTCTGCGTCGGCGGGAATGTCGAACAGCACCCAGTGCACCCAGGTGCCCATGGGCGCATCCGGATCATCGCATATCAGCGCCAGGCTGGCGGCCCCCTCGGGGATACCACTCCACGCTAAATCCGGGGAAACATCCGGCCCGTCACAGGAATACCGGTTGGGAATGGCCTCACCTTCTGCGAATGCCGTACTGGTGATGACAAGTGCCATGATAGACCTCCTACAATCAATGTTTGGTGTGTACTTTTATCGAGTCCGTTAACTATTGCTTATAAGTCCATTGTCATTTGGTGCTTGAGACTTGGAATTTGGTCTATTGTTATAGAGGTTTGAAGGCGCCGTTATTATGGTAAATTATCTCCGGGGAACTATTCACGTACTTTGGTTCAAACATTTGACACCGACCTAAATCCAGAATATACTCAAATTTTACGGAGGGGTAAATGAAATTTTCAGTCATTATTATCTGCGTTCTTCTGGCGGGCATGTTTAATTCCAACCTTTTCGCCGGGCAGGTGTACACCTGGACGGATGAAAACGGCAATCTCCACGTGACAGATACCCCGCCACCGCCCAAATCCAAAATCAAAGACACGCTGGAATACCAGGAAAAAACGGCTGCCGAAATCCAGGAGTTACAAAATAGAAAAGAACGGCGTAAACAGGACCGTAAGCAGGAAGCCAAGGTAAACCGCGTCGAAGAAGCAAAAAAGCGTGCCCGGGAAGCGGACAAAGCAGCCCAGGAAGCCGCCGAGCAAGCCGTTCAAATCACGCAGGAAGTTGAAGTCTACGTCCGCCGCCTTGGCTCAACCAAGGAAAAAAGAAAACAATTCAGAAAACGAATCGAAAGAGAAATACAACGCGCTGAAGCAGCTCAGGCGCGTGCCAGCCAGGCCGCAGAAGATTCCCGCCAGGCTGCCGAAGAAGCCCGTCAGATTGAAGAAGAATTTAACAATCAACAGGCGCAAAATCAATAACCGTCCGGATTACCAAAACCGGCCTTTTTAATTCGATTCCACGATCTTCTTGATCACATCCAGCATCGGCGCTTGAAGGGGTCGCCATCTGGGCTCGATGGCCCGGCCTTCGTGCCAGGTAAAATCCACTGCATCGTATTTT
The DNA here is from genome assembly GCA_050122795.1 of Desulfobacterales bacterium. Taxonomy (GTDB): domain Bacteria; phylum Desulfobacterota; class Desulfobacteria; order Desulfobacterales; family JAHEIW01; genus JAHEIW01. Next base: position 3,746 of record JASFIG010000027.1, on the reverse strand, counting down.
TCCGGGATGATGTGCTCGTTATGCTCGCCGTATGCCGTTTCAGGATAATACTCAATATAGAGCATTCGATCCGGTTCGATCTTAAACTGACGGGCAACATTGGTGGCGATATGGCCGGTACAACTTCGCACCGACATTCGGCTTTCCGGAATATCGGATACGATCACGATCATCGGTCTGAGATGAGCCGGTCCGCCAGCTTTTTGCTTTTGTAAGTTAAATATGCGCAGCCGGCACTCACCGCTGGCCAGACGCAACTCGCCGCCCCATCCTTCCCACGAAAAAATATCATCATAGATCATCATGGCAGAATATCCCGGGTGAAGCGATACCAACGGCTCCTGATGCGTATATGTCCGCCTGTCTGTTGCCTTGAAGGGTGGAATATATTATATAGGCAAGGCAATCACAGTCAATTCTAGTGTGGTGTCCCAGGAATAATTTATAATATTGTTTATGTCTCCCACAGAATATACTGACGTTCAGGCTGCCAGACGGGCATGTTGTTTTCTGAAAGGCGCTATGCCGATTATTGACTTAACCGCTGCACCGTGTTCCGATATTTGGGATGATGGGCACCAACGCATGGGTCGCAACCCATAGCCCGGGTTGAATCCCAAATATCGGGGCACCGGCACTTAGCCATTCATAGCGCCTTTCAGAAAATGACATGGCCGGCTTTTATTTTGTTTAATATTTCTGGGCCACGATACTAGTTGGGCCTTCAAAAAAAGCTAAAAGGAATATATACTGAATTCATGATCGCAGACAACCCTAATTTAACCTACTTGAAATTTGATGATAAAAATTTTGTCCTCGTTGGGACCGCACACGTATCGAAAGAGAGCGCCCGCCTGGTAAAATCGGTAATCGAGCAAGAAAAACCGGATACGGTCTGTGTCGAGCTTTGTTCGTCCAGATTCCAGGCCATTCAGCAAAAAGATCGCTGGCAGAATACCGATATCGTTAAAATCGTTAAGGAAAAAAAGTCCTTTTTGCTGTTGTCGAATCTGTTGCTGGCTTCATTTCAAAAACGAATTGCCAAACAATTTGATGTCAAGCCCGGTGAGGAAATGATAGCGGCTATCGAGAGCGCCGAGTCTGTGGGGTCCCAAATTCATCTTGCCGATCGCGATATCCGCACCACCCTGTCCAGAACCTGGCGCGTGATGGGATTCTGGAGCAAATTAAAGCTGATTTTTCAATTAGTGCTGTCCCTGGGGCAACTGGATGACATCAAAGAAGAAGACATCGAACAGATGAAGCAGCAAGACGTTTTGGAAACGCTGCTGACGGAAGTCGGAAAATCACTACCGGAAATAAAATCCATTCTAATTGACGAGCGCGACCAGTATCTGGCCGAAAAGATACGCACAGCACCTGGTGACAAAATCGTTGCCGTCGTGGGCGCCGGCCACGTTCCAGGAATTCAAAAACACTGGCAGAGCGACATCAACATCAATGAGCTGGAAACGCTACCGCCCAAGAGCAAAACAGTCGATATTTTAAAATGGCTGATTCCGGCTGTGATCGTCGGGTTGTTTATAGCCGGATTCTTTTATGGTGGGAAAAAAGCAGGCACGGATATGATTGTGTGGTGGATTCTGGCCAATGGGATTCTGGCCGGTATCGGCGCCATCATCGCCCTGGCCCACCCGGCCACTATCTTGTCCTCCATCCTGGCTGCACCGTTGACTTCGCTTAACCCCATGATTGCGGCCGGATGGGTTTCGGGCCTCGTAGAAGCCTTCTCGCGTAAACCCAAAGTAAGGGACCTTGAGAGCCTGCCGGATGATATTCTCTCTGTTCGGGGTTTCTGGAAAAACAACGTAACCCGCATTCTGCTGGTGGTGGTCTTTACCAATCTTGGCAGCTCACTGGGAACCTTTATTGCTTTTCCCTTCATAGTCAAGGTCCTGATCGGCGCGGCACCTTAGTGGGTTCTGGGTTCAAAGGTTCAGGGTTCAGAGGTTCAAAGTTTCAAATCATCGACCGCTGGCTACTGGCAAAGACCCAGTGACAATTGACCGCCAGCCAGCTGCCAGAAGCCAGTAGCTAATAATGGTGACACCTGATCACCGGCATTATTTTTGTAGTGACGCCTGACATCCAGATATACAAGTAATGAACTATCGAAGACGACCACACTCCATAATGGCAAATATGAGGTGCATCCTTCCGGGTGCTTTGGCGTGTCTGTTGATAATGGCCGGCTGCGGCGCCCGCACCACTGAACCCGTAAGGGCTTCTATCCCAAAGACACCGGAACTGCAGCGGATGGGCTATACCATTCAGGTCGGCGCCTTTGCTAACATAAACAATGCTGTGCGCCTGACGGCCAATTTGCAACGCCAGGGATTAGACGCCTATCATTTTCTTGACACTTCGGGGCTGTATAAGGTTCGTTTCGAAAACTTCAGATCCAAAACCGCCGCCCGCAGCAGAGCTGAAAGCATGCAGCGCATGGGTATCATTGAGTCATTTTATATTGTCAAACCCGATGCGTATGCTGCGATGCGCGCGGGTCGCAAAAACAATCAGCAATTCAGGGAAAAAATCGTCAAAACGGCAAAACGATACGTCGGCGTGCCTTACCGCTGGGGCGGTGAATCCCCCCGGAGCGGCTTTGATTGCAGCGGGTTTACAATGGTGGTCTATCGCTTGAACGGTCTGGACCTGCCGCGCTCATCCAGGCAGCAATGGAAGGTTGGAAGAAAAATTGACCGCCGCCAGCTGCAAAAGGGGGACCTGGTGTTTTTTGCGACAACCGGTGGCAGCCGGGTTTCCCATGTCGGGATTTATACAGGCCATAACACATTTTTACACGCGCCACGCAGGGGCAGTCGTATCAAAACATCATCTCTGTCCAGCCAATATTTCAGATCCCGCTATGTGGGCGCTCGCTCTTACCTATAGCCCCAGAGGACAGAGAACAGAAAACAGAGGACAGAATAGGCGTTTCATCTTCCATTTTTCCAATCTGTCTTCTGTCATCTGACTTCTGTCTTCTGTCATCTGCCCCTTTTGGGAAATGCAGACTATGAAGACTCCGGCAAGATTTCAACAATTGTACGTTGATGCTGTCGCCCGTTGGGCAGCGTAAACGTCTTTTTTACGGTTTTTAAGCGGCCTTCGGCAAACAACTGGATACATTCCGGATACAGCTGCCATTCCAGCTTCAGACCCTTTTCCCGAATCAATTCAAGGGAATCGTCGGGGGCAATTGCAAATGCTCGCTGACCGATGATCGGTCCGGTGTCTTCGCCGTAGTCAATAAAGTGAACGGTACAGCCGGCGACCTTGCAGCCGTAACGAAACGTGTCTCCGTATCCATCTGTGCCGGGGAATGCCGGAAGCAGGGCAGGATGAATGTTCATGATGCGCGGATTGCCGCGATCCAGGTTGACCCGATCGATGAAATAAGGTGTCAGCGTTCGCATAAAGCCCGCCAGTATCAGCAGATCATAAGAATGCCTGGCCATTTCGGCGAGCAGTTGGGCTTCGGCAATTGCACGGCTCATTAAGAAAGACCGAATTTTATCGTCATCATTCCAATCCTGAACCAGGGTTTGTCTGGCAAGGATGTCCTCATAGTCAAAGTCGGCCGGCAGCACGGCGACGGCCGGATCTGCTTTAACCTTTTGGATTATTGAGGTATAATCGACAACAAAAGTAGGAATTTTAGGCGCTGCGGCTCTTTTAAGGCCCCCGGACCGGGGGTTGTCGGACCCTATAAAGCTCACTTT
>JASFIG010000026.1:0-22409 GCA_050122795.1 Desulfobacterales bacterium | reverse complement strand
ACATCTTGGCTCATGAGTATTTTGGAGTAAGTTTGCCGGTTGTCTGGGATATAGTTCAGAACAAATTAGATCCTCTTGAAAACTCCTGCCAAACACTTATCAAGAATATTGAGAATAAGAAAAAATAAGAAGAGGGGTTTGACCTGAAATTATGCCAGGCCGATTACATCAGAAATTCCTTCAATCTGCATTATCCTACACGAAAAAAGGCACTTAGATTCAATCTAAGTGCCTAAAAAATGGTGCCGAAGGCCGGACTTGAACCGGCACGGGCGTAGCCCACTACCCCCTCAAGATAGCGTGTCTACCAAGTTCCACCACTTCGGCATCTGAATCAGTAAATAATTTATCTTTGTCAGTTTATTCGGATTGCGCCGGCTGGGCCGGTGCCTCGCTCGTTTCCGGTGCGGCTTGCTCTTGAGTTGCCGGTGCTGATGGGGCCGGTGCCGAACTCTCTTGCGGGGCGGCCTCGGCCGGGGCTGCCGGTGCCGTCTGTTCAACCGGTGCGGGAGATTGCGGCATGATCGAATCGGCCGTGCGGTGGCTGGACATGTAGGCCAGCACCAGAGATGTCAGCATAAACACGATGGCCGCTACGGTGGTGGCTTTGCTTAAAAAGGTCGAGGCCCCGGTGCTGCCAAACAGGGTCTGGCTGCCACCGCCGCCAAAGGCAGCACCCATATCAGCGCCCTTGCCGGTTTGAAGCAACACAATCATGATCAGGGCAACACATACAACCACATGAACTACGATTAGTATAATACTCATAATTTTTTCCTAAGCTATCTTAAAAGGCATTCAGGCAAGTGCCTAAAATGCCTAATTTGATCTAAAGTGCCTAAAGTTAATGAATTCTGTCGTTTTTATTATAAGAAATAGACTGCTTCGATAGCTTAACGTTTTTTTAAAATAGATTACCAATTTTATTTAAATTTGACAATCTGGCTGAATGATTCGGCATCGAGGCTGGCGCCGCCCACAAGGGCGCCGTCAATGTCCGGCATACTCATCAGCGCCGCAATATTTCCCGGCTTGACACTGCCGCCGTATAAAATGCGGACGGATTCGGCCAGCGCATCGCCAAAACCTTTTTGCACTAAAGAGCGGATATACTGGTGCGCCTCCTGGGCCTGATCATCGGTGGCGGTCTTGCCGGTTCCGATGGCCCATAGCGGCTCATAGGCAATCACCAGTGATTCCAGGTCTTTTGAAACCAACTTTTCTAACCCTTTTTGAACCTGTTTGTCAAGTACGGAAAAGGTTTGCCCGGCCTCGCGCTCTTTTTCGGTTTCCCCCACGCAAAAGACCGGTTTGAGTTCCGCCGCGATTGCGGCCTTAATTTTCTGGTTGATGCTCTGATCGGTTTCAGCAAAATACTGCCTGCGCTCGGAATGGCCGATGATGCAATAAGTGCAGCCCACCGCCTTTAACATGGGTGCCGAGATTTCGCCGGTATAGGCGCCCTCGGTTTCCCAGAACAGATTTTGAGCGCCCAGAGCTATCGGCCCCTTGTAGATGACGGCGCTGACCGCGGCAAGGGCTGTGTAGGTCGGGGCAATCATGATGTCGACATCTGTTACGGATGCCACGCGCTGGTCGAGCTCCCGCGCGGTTTCAGCAGCCTCTTTCGGTGTTTTATACATTTTCCAGTTTCCCGCTATCAACGGGCGGCGCTTTTCCATCGAGTACCTCGATTCAAGGTTCAGGGTTCAAAGGTTCAGAGTACAAGGTTCAAAAACTCCGATCTTCTTAACCCTGAACCCAGAACTCTGAACCTCTAATCAGCTAATTTAATTATCAGAAAAATGATTTTGTAAAAAGCCGTAACACGATTTAGGCTTTAAAACTGGGAACCTATCAAGGTCGCCAGATCCACCATCCGATGGGAGTAACCGGATTCATTATCATACCAGGAAAGCACTTTTACCATATTGCCGACGACATAAGTTGTGGGGGCATCGACGACTGACGAAAATGAAGATCCGTTATAGTCAACCGAAACCAGGGGCTCTTCGCTGTATCCCAGAATACCGGTCAGCGATCCTTCCGAAGCGGTTTTCAAGGCCGAATTTATTTCAGAGACATTCAAGTCGGGCTTTTCGACAGTAGCCACAAAATCCACCAGAGAAACATTGGGCGTTGGAACGCGAATGGCCAAACCGTTCAGCTTGCCTTCCAATTCGGGCAACACCAGAGATACCGCTTTAGCCGCGCCGGTGGTGGTGGGCACCATCGAAAGCGCGGCTGCCCGCGCCCGGCGCAAATCCTTATGCGGAAAATCCAGCAGCCGCTGATCACCGGTGTAAGCATGGATGGTGGTCATCAATCCGCTCTTTAAGCCGAAATTTTCCAGTATCACCTTAGCCACCGGTGCCAGACAGTTTGTGGTGCAGGAGGCATTTGAAATGATATGATGCCGTCGCGGGTCATACTGATTGGAGTTGACGCCCATGACAACGGTGATATCCGGATCGCCGGCCGGCGCGGATATAATCACTTTGCGGGCTCCGGCCGTCAGATGCCCGGAAGCCCCTTCGCGGTCGCGGAACAACCCGGTGCATTCCGCCACAATATCCACACCCAGTTCATCCCAGCCAATTTTGGCGGGCTCTTTGATGGATCGGATAGCGATGGACTCATCGTCGACCTGCAACCGGTCATCCTGCGAAACGACATCCGCGCCAAATCTGCCGTGAACGGAATCATATTTAAGCAGATGCGCCATGGTAGCCGCATCAGCCAGGTCGTTGACGGCAACGACGTGTACTTCAGGATGGCGCCACGCGGCTCGAAACACGAGGCGTCCGATCCGGCCAAATCCATTGATACCTATCTTTACAGTCATTCTTGCACCTCTAATAGCTTTACCATCACCAGCGCATCTTCGCCGGTCTCCGGATAGTAATTGGGCCTTGTGCCCAGCATTTGAAAACCAAACTTTCGATACAGCGCAATTGCCGATTTATTGTTAGGACGAACTTCAATATAAACTGAACTGACCTGGTGCTGTTCGGCCAGTTTAAAGCATTGCTGCAACAACGCAGTGGCCACCCCCCTGGCTTGATAACCCGCTGCGACTGCAATGCGCATTATATGCATTTCTTTTGAGATGATGCGAACAAACACATAAGCGATGGTGTCCATGCGTCCGTCGTCTAACTGAGTTCGGGCGACATAGCTGTATGCATCTGCGCGATTTATCTCATCTAAAAGTGATTTTCGATTCCAGGATCTATTGAATACATTGCGGTCGATGATACGGATTTTATCTAAATCCCGGGGCGTTGCCGCCTCCAGGTGCCATTCCGGCATAAGCTAACTCCGCTTATTCCCTTTGAGAATGCTGCTTGCCAGGGAGATGCTCTTTTTCCCAAATTTTTCAAGTTTGACAGCCAGTGTGTTGAGGTCCATTTTGCTGCGTGTATTGGCTGCCTGAATTAAAATGGGCAAGTTGACACCGGAGATCACCTCTATGCGCCCTTCTTCGAGAAACGAATAACTTAAATTGGATGGGGTTCCGCCAAACATATCGGTTAATATCAGAACACCATCTTTGCTCTGGACTTTTTTGATACCTTCATCAATCCTGGTTCGCAACACTTCAGCGCTTTCGGTCAGGTCAATTGATACCGACACCAGTGCTTCCGGTCTGTCGCCTATGATAAATTCAGCTGCTTCAATCAGCGCATCTCCCAATTGGCTGTGTGTTACGATGACGATGCCTATCATGGCTCTCCTTCAGTGAATGCCTAAAATGGACTAAAATTTAAAGTGCCTAAAATTAGGGTGCCGCTACGCTCTATGATTTATTGTAAAATGGCAGAATTCATCAATTTCAGGCATTTCAGCTCATTTGCTTTTTTGTAATGTCTTCAGTCTATCCCGGCTGATTTATATCCCGATGAACGATTTCAATTTGCTCTTTTGTTTTTCGAATATGATCGAATATGGCACCGGCAACGGTCACCGAGCGGTGTCGGCCGCCGGTACAGCCGACGCCAATCGTTAAATAGGATTTGCCTTCCTTTTCATACAGAGGTATCAAATAGTCAAGCAATTCCGTATACTTATTTAGAAAAGTCTTTGTTTCCGAATGGCCCAAAACGAATTTCTTTATCTTCGAATGGTTGCCATCCAAAGGCTTTAATTCTGAAACAAAATAGGGGTTTACCAGAAAGCGCACATCGATGATCAGATCGGCATCGTGGGGCACCCCATATTTGAAACCAAAAGAAACCACCTGAATCCGCATTGATACTTTAACTTTGGTCTTGCGGGCAATTTCCATTATGTTGGCTTTGAGCTCATGGACCGTATATTTGGAGGTATTCATAATTTTATCGGAAACTGCCCGCAAATCGGCCAGCTGTTTCTTTTCGGCGCGGATGCCTTCCAGGAGGCTTTTGCCCTGCTGTGAAAGCGGATGCTGCCTGCGGGTGGCGCTGTAACGCTGCACCAAAATATCCTCGTCAGCTTCCAGAAAGAGAATTTCAAATGTGTACCCCTCCTTTTTAAGCGATTCAAAAACAGCGCTATATTTTGAAAGAAATCCTTTTTCGCGCAGATCCATTGCCAGAGCTATGCCGGCAATTCCGGTATCACTTTCGATGGGCAATTCCAGAAATTTGGGCAGGAGGGCGACCGGCATGTTGTCAACACAGTAAAAACCGGCATCTTCAAATGCTGCCATCGCCGTGCTTTTCCCTGAGCCCGATAGGCCGGTTATGATTATGATAATGAGTTGTTTCACAATCAAAAACGTTGAAGCTACACTTCAATCGGAATACTGGAATAGCCTACTCCGCCGAAGTAGCTTTGGCTACGAAGGCCGGATTGGAATTATGGAATAATGGGTTCCGGATAAATGCAGGCGTGTTCTGCTGGAATCGTTTTCATTGACAGCAAAAATAGATCCTTTGAAAACCCAGCCTTCCAGTCTTCCAACATTCCATTATTCCATAAGTGTGTAAGAATCCTGGATATAATAAAAACCATTTGTTCTCAATAATTTATAAGATATTGAAAGCCTGGATGCATGTTGTAGCTTAGAACTCTTCATCCTCCTGGTTGATGATATCATATAATTCATCTCGATCGGCCGCGTTCAGCAGACGCTCTTTGAAGTGGTCATTTTTTAAAATTCTCGAGATGCGCGCCAAAAGCTTCAGGTGAAGCCCGGTTGAATCCTCGGGGGTGATCAGAACAAAAAATATGTAGGTCGGTTCTCCATCAATCGACTCAAAATCGATACCTTTGCGGCTCAAACCAAATCCCAGCACCAGGGAGTCGAGGTCTTTTATTTTACCATGCGGAATGCCGATCCCCCCGCCGATCCCTGTGCTGCCGAGCCGTTCTCTTTCCATGAGCACCCGCACCAGTTCGTCAGCACTCAGACCGGTACTGGCGGCCAATGGGATTACCAGTTCCTCCAGCAGCCCCTTTTTGTTTTGGGATTTTAAGTCATCCAAAATCGCTTCTTTTGGCATGACATCTAAAATTTTCATGTACGTCCTACCTGTATGTTCTCAGATGTTCCTGTCTTTGCAGATTCGGATTTTTAATAATTAGAGAAGCGGGTAGGGCGTTATAGCACCTTTGAGCAGTTGCGGCAATCAAAACCCGCTACCCGCGATGAGGTTAGCTGCTGGGTTGAATCAACCCGTAATGGCCGTCTTTGCGTCGATACAGAACGTTGACCTGATCTGAACGGGCGTTGGTAAACACCAAAAAATTATCATCGAGCAGGTCCAGCTGCAGGGCAGCTTCTTCGACATCCATGGGTTTATATTCGATGTGCTTGATCCGAATGTGACTTTCCGATTCGTCATCGGTGCCACTGATATCTTCCTCCAGTATACTCTGGTTTAGGGGCTTGGCGTTGCTGCGGCGCTCCCGGATTTTTTCCTTACTCTTCTTTATTTGTTTCTCCATTTTATCCAGGACCATGTCGATTGCCGAGTACATATCTTCGGTCTCTTCTTTACCGTTTATCGTCAAACGGTCTCCGACGATGTTGATTTCAGCCATATGTCGAAATTTTTCAACGGATAAAACCACATTGGCTTCCGCTGGATTATCCAGTAAACGATCCAAACGATCGAGCTTATCTTGCACGTATGATTTTAAGGTATCGGAAGAATCGAGGTTCTTAAATGTTACCGATGTCTGCATACGTAATCCCCCCTAGATTTGTTTGCGTTTGTTGGATGGCAACACTTTGAGCATTTCACGATATTTCGCAACGGTACGACGTGCGATGTGAATATCATGGTCTCGTTTTAAAAGTTGTGAAATTTTATCATCGCTGTATGGCTTTTTTGGATCTTCAGCTGCAATGATTTGCCGTATTTTTTCCTGAACACTGGCGGATGCAATATCACCACCATGCGCCCGCCTGATGGAGCTATTAAAAAAATATTTTAATTCAAATATACCCTGCGGGGTGTAAGCGTATTTATTGGTCGTGACGCGGCTGATAGTGGATTCGTGCATGCTGATGTCCTGAGCCACATCTCTGAGCACCATCGGCTTCAAATAGGCAATGCCCTTTTCAAAGAAATCCCGTTGAAACTTTAAGATGCTCTCCATGACCTTATAAATGGTCTTCTGGCGCTGATGGATGCTTTTTATCAACCAGGCTGCCGACCGTATTTTGTCCTGAATATAATCTTCGGCCTCTCCGGAAATTTTTTTGCCGCGACTGATGGTTTTTTTATAGAATGAATTGACGCGCAGTTTGGGCATCCCGTCATCATTGAGCATAATCACAAAATCGTCTTCCAGCTTATAAACGTAGATGTCCGGATTGATATATTGCGGCGTTTCTTCGCTAAACTGTCGGCCGGGTTTGGGTTCGAATGCCTTGATGATGTTGACCGTCGAAACCACATCATCCATGCTAATTTTTAATGCTTTACAAATACCTTTGTAATTTTTCTTTTCCAGATCATGAAGATGATCATTGATGATGTCGCATACGATCGTATTTTCGAACCCGAAATGTTTGGCCTGAATCAGCAAACACTCCTTAAGATCTCGAGCACATACACCAATTGGATCAAAAGATTGCATCTGGAGCAGCGTCCGCTCAACCGCCTCGACGGATACATTGCTCATTGTGGCGATTTCTTCAACGGAACTATCCAAAAAGCCGTCGGCATTCAGGTTGCCTACGATTTGACTGGCGATCGCTTCTTCGTAGGCATCGGGTTTGATCATCAGAAATTGCCATAACAGATGATCGCGCAAAGATTTTTTAGGTGCGATAAAAGCTTCAAAGCGCGGTGCATCGCGGTCTTCAGACTCAAAGTTTACCCGTCCGGGCGTATTGTATTCCCCCAGATAGTTGCTCCAATCGATGTCGTCATGAATTTTTTCGTCAATCGTGACTTCTTCTGTTTGAGCGGAGTCTTCAGATGATTTTTCAGACTGTTCCGGAAGGTTTTCGTTGGAAACGCTTTCCTGAACTTCCTCAAGAGCTGGATTTTCTTCGAGTTCCTGGCGGATGGTGTCAAGCAGTTCCAAACGGGACAGCTGCAGTAATTTGATAGCCATCTGCAGCTGGGGTGTCATGATAAGCTGCTGAGTTAATTTGAGCTGTTGTCTTAGTTCAAGTGCCATTTTATAATTTAAACTCGTCTCCTAAGTATACCCGGCATGCGGCTTCACTGTTAGCAATTTTTTGCGGACTTCCAGATTCGATCACCTGCCCGTCGCACAAAATATAAGCTCTGTCACAGACACCCAGCGTATCTCTGACATTGTGATCGGAAATTAGGATTCCGATTCCACGTCTCTTTAAATGTTGAATTATATTTTTGATATCATTGACAGCCAGGGGATCTACACCGGCAAATGGTTCGTCTAATAATATAAATGCAGGATTTATGGCAAGCGATCTTGTAATTTCGAGGCGCCTTTTTTCGCCACCCGATAGCAGGCTGGCTTTTTGATCGGCCAAATGCGTGATGCCCAGCTCTTCGAGCAGCATATCAGCCTGTTCAGCCCTGTCAGAGTTGGAAATCGGTAAAATTTCAAGAATCGCCATTACATTTTGTCTAACAGTCAACTTTCGGAAGATGGATGTTTCCTGGGGAAGATAGCCGACACCCTTGCGAGATCGGATATGCATAGGGTAATCAGTTATATCTTCATCGTCAAGAAGCACATTGCCGCCGTCAGGCTTGACCAAACCCACTGCCATGTAAAATGTTGTGGTTTTACCCGCTCCATTGGGGCCGAGTAAGCCGACCACATCGCCACTTCCGATATTCAGGCTGACCGAGTTGACAACCTGGCGCCCGCCATATTTTTTTATCAGATTTTGGAGATACAGTGTTGTCATCGTATTCGATTTGATACAAGTGCTACAAGCAGTTACGCCGCCCCAAAACCCGGTGTCTCAACACGTTGCCCGCGGCGCTGGATCAATTCAACTATCTCATTTTAGATGAGTTGCACGAAAATTGCAAGCATAACAAATGGACGGTTGCGGTTGTATATCAGATCTATTTTGTTTACGATTAATCAGTGTTAAAGATGGCCCTGACTCTACTTTCCCCGCTGCCTTCAACCGTCAAGGTCCCATCGGAACGCTGCAGCGTGAATTTTGATCCGGTAATCACATCACCATCGCGGCTCACACGGGACGGTTTTCCGGTAAGGACAAAAATATCTGATTTGATCGAATAATCAGCCGAATCCCCTTCAGCAACGATATTCTCATATACAATCTTGACCTGCCCGCTGGCAATGATTCTACGGATGGCTTCATTTCCGGGAGAATTGCCTTTCTTAGCTACAGCAGATGGATCATAAACAATTTTTAAGCGATTTGCGGTGATCACCGTCCCTGATTGCTGCGCCTTAACATTTCCGAAAAATTCTACTTCTGCAGCATCAATTTCAGCAACCATCTTATCAGCCGTAATTCGAATGATTTGGGAGTTAGCAATATCAACACGACGATCGGAGGGCTCGTTTGCTGCAGCAATTTGAAATGTCAAACCAACTGCGGCCAGAATAATCATTGCCTTTGAGCTGCAATTCGAGTGGCAACGATGGCCGAATTTAGAGGGTAAAATCTTCATTAATAGTGGTTGCAACCCCGCCTTCCAGCGTGAGTCTTTTGGCGTCAATGTCAAAAGATAGCGACTTGGCCGCCAGCTGGGCCGATGCGCCGGAAATCTTTACCGGGGTTTTCGAATACAGCATGCGTTGCTCGTGGAGGTAGCTCAAATTTTCGGTCGACAGCCTGTATTCGTTGTTTTTGAGGACGACATTGCCGGAAACCTCAATATTGTTTGTGTCGGTATTCAGAGTGCCCTGATCGGCTATCAGAATAATCTCACTCTTATCCTTGAGAAAAAAGGTGACCTTTACATCCTTCAGTAATAATTGCTGGGTTTCATCCAGATAGTGGCCCGAGCTGGCCTCCAGGCTCCATTCCTTTTTTCCGTCTCGCGTAGCTGTTTGTTGTATTTTATTAACCGATAAGGTGGCATCCGGTTCTTCCGAATCCACTAACGGTTCCGCAACATTTGCGACCGAGCGGAATTGAATATAAACTGCGATAACGCTGCCCAGGGCGATCACGATGGTGGCCAGCAATATCATTTTCAGTTTTTTCGGTTTTTTGTAAACTGTTGCCATAACGGATGAAACCGCCGGGTGCCTTTACAGCGCCAAGGCGCAGGAACGCGCCCCGACATCTTAACGGATTGATAATACCCGTTTTTTAATTGATGGGGCAAAAATTTAGCTCGTGCATTGCCAAAAGTCAAGAAACGAAAAGAAGCCTTGATTCTGTATGTTTGACCTGTTATTATTTCTAGTTCACTTATTGCACCTGATTGGAATCTAACCGGTTGAAAGAAAAAACGAAACGTAAGAAACGCGCATTGTTGATAATTGCCGGCATCATCATCCTGGTGCCCATTTTTTGGTTTGTGTTGATTCGCTTCGAAGGCCAAAACCCCAAAGTTGGTTTTGAGCTGGCATCGCCCTACTTAGGAAAGTCACAGAAGTTTTCCATCACTGTGGACGACGCCCAAAGTGGCCTGAGAAAAGTTTGGATCGCCATGGTCAAAGACGGTCAGGAGGTGGTCCTGGTTGACACTGACTTTCCTTCGGCCGGGTTTCTCAGCGGTGGCCAGACCAAAACCCAAACTCTGGAAATCCCTTTTGAGCCTGCAACTTATCAAATATCGGATGGCGAGGCCATTCTGCGTCTGGCCGTCTGGGACTATTCATGGCGGAGCTGGTGGAAGGGCAACCGGGTCTATATTGAAAAGAACCTGATCATCGACACACAGCCACCGGAAATTGAAGTGATCAGCACCGTGCACAATTTGACTCAGGGCGGTTCCGGGCTTGTGATTTTCCGCACTTCACCGGATGCTCATCGCAGCGGGGTTCAAGTGGGTGACAATTTTTTCCCTGCACATGCCGGTTATTACCAGGATGCCGATATTCAGGTGGCATATATTGGACTGGGTTACCAGCAGGGCCCCGAAACGCGCATTTATGTCAGGGCCGATGATCAGGCCGGCAACAGCGCAGAGGCCGGGATCAACAATTATATTCGCAAAAAGGTTTTTAGTAAGGACAACATCCGCATTTCGGACCGGTTTTTAAACCGCAAAATGCCCGAGTTTAAGACTTCAGCGGTCTTGCCGCCAACCGGCTCGTTGATTGAAAAATTTATCAAAATCAACCGCGATTTGCGCCGGGTAAATTATCAACAACTCACGGAGTTGGTGCAAACGACAGCGGCGGTAAAATACTGGCAGGGGGCCTTTAAGCGGATAACCGGATCGGCGAATCAGGCCGGTTTTGCCGATCATCGTGTTTATGAATACAAGGGTGATATTATTGACCGGCAGGTTCACCTGGGCATCGACCTGGCTTCGGTCCAGCATGCTTCGGTTCCGGCGGCCAACAGCGGCGTCGTCAAATATAGCGGAGACATCGGCATTTATGGTAAAACGGTGCTCATCGACCATGGATTCGGGCTGTTCAGCATGTATGCCCACCTGAATGCCAGCGGTGTAATCCAGGGACAGCAGGTGGCAAAGGGCGATACTATTGGCCGCACGGGCTCTACCGGGCTTGCGGGCGGTGATCATCTGCACTTCAGTATGCTGGTGCACAATACCTTTGTGAATCCGATCGAATGGTGGGATGCATCCTGGATACGAAACAATATTACCGCCAAGCTCGAAGCGGTGCCTTCTGCTCCAAAGCGTGACTAAAGAAGCCGAACAAACCCATAGTACGATGCTTAAGTTTCAGGGTATCGGGGGAATTGTTTATTGAAAATTGAAAATTTAATATTGAATATTTGTGGATGTCGCTCTGCTCCTTCGGTTTTAGTACAAGATTATACTAATTGATTCGCCGAAGGCGGACCTTAAACATTCAATATTCAATCTACAATATTCAATCATTTGAAGGTGGGCCAATATATTTACAGCAAGGCGATCAACACACAATTAAGTATGTCTGAAACCTTTCGCGCCTTTGTCGCCATTGAACTGCCTGAAAACATTCGGGCCTCTATCGGAGCAGCTCGGGAAACGCTAAAGTCATGTGGCTTCCGTGTCAAATGGGTACGGCCGGAAAGCATTCATCTGACGCTTAAATTTTTGGGGAACATCGATGCCACTCAAACCGATACAATTGTGAACGCCATGGCGCTGGCTGCCAGAGACCGTTCCGCTTTACATCTGACGGCCAGCGGAATGGGGGTATTCCCGAATGCCCGGAGACCACGCATCATCTGGGTAGGCCTTGGCGGACAGCTGGACCAGCTGAAAAGTTTGCAGCAGACACTGGATGCACACCTGGCGGATGAGGGATTTCGCGCTGAAACGCGCCCGTTTAAAGGCCATTTGACGCTGGGCCGTGTAAAAGGAAAAATCTCTGCCGATCGCCTGCAGGCGGCCCTTGCCAAATTGAATGCTTTCGAATCCGAAATTTTTGAGGCCAACCGGATCATCCTGTTTAAAAGCGAGCTGCACCCGGCCGGAGCGGTTTATACTAAGGTCGCTCGAGTCAATTTGGATTGAATATTGAATATTGAAAATTGAATATTTAAGGTTTGCCTACGGCAGATCAATCATCAAAACCCGATCATAAATACGAATGAGCGACACGCAGCGCCTGCGCTGCGCGAGCGACATCCGCAATTATTCAATATTCAGTATTCAATCTTCAATTATTATTTCCGGCTTGACCGGGTTGGGAATGCGACGACATCATTTAGACAAATTGTTGTTGATAGCCATTTACATTAAGCCATGAGGAGGGCTTTATGACGATTTCAGCGGATAAAGAAAAAGCATTGGAAACGGCGATGTCTCAGGTAGAACGCCAGTTTGGCAAGGGATCCATTATGAAACTGGGGAGCCGCCCGGTCGTTGAAGTGCCGGTCATTTCCACCAGTTCGCTGGCTCTGGACAAAGCACTGGGAATCGGCGGTCTGCCCCGGGGCAGAGTGATTGAAATATACGGCCCGGAAGCGTCCGGCAAAACCACCCTGGCGCTGCACGCCGTAGCTGAAGCGCAGAAAAAGGATGGTATCGCAGCGTTTATCGATGCCGAGCATGCCCTCGACACGGTGTATGCCAGAAAACTCGGTGTTAATTGCGATGACCTGCTCGTGGCCCAGCCGGATACCGGCGAGCAGGCACTTGAAATTGCGGACATGCTGGTCAGAAGCGGCGCCATCGATATTGTTGTGATCGACTCGGTGGCCGCGCTGGTACCACGCGCCGAGATTGAAGGCGAGATGGGAGACTCCCATATGGGGCTGCAAGCCCGTTTAATGTCCCAGGCGATGCGGAAGTTAACCGGCACCATCAGTAAAACCATGACATCCATTATTTTCATCAATCAGATTCGGATGAAAATTGGTGTGATGTTCGGCAATCCTGAAACCACCACCGGCGGCAATGCCCTTAAATTTTATTCTTCTGTCCGACTGGACATCCGGCGCATCGGCGCCATCAAGGATGGACAGGAGGTCATCGGAAACCGCACCCGGGTTCGGGTGGTTAAAAACAAGATGGCACCGCCGTTTACAGACGCCGAATTTGACATTGTCTATGGAGAGGGCATTTCAAAATACGGCGATTTAATCGATGTGGGGGTTGACACCGGCATTATCGAAAAAAGCGGCTCCTGGTATTCGCACGCGGGTGAACGCATCGGGCAGGGGCGCGAAAACGTTAAGCGGTTTTTAAAGGAAAATCCCGATCTTTTCGAGTCCATGTATGTTAACGTCAGAGAAACACTGGGACTTTCAGATGCTGAAGCCGCCGACGACAAGGAAGACAAAACCGAGCCAACCCAAAAAGCAAAAGCCTAACTTGGAGATATGCATGACAGGCAACGAGATACGCGACCAATTTTTGCGATATTTCGAAAAACACAATCATCGGATTGTTCGCAGCTCATCATTGGTTCCCCAGGATGACCCGACCTTGCTGTTTATCAATGCCGGCATGGTGCAGTTTAAACGTGTCTTTCTGGGCGAAGACAAAAGAGATTATGTCCGGGCAACCACTTCTCAAAAGTGCGTTCGCGCCGGGGGCAAGCACAATGACCTGGAAAATGTCGGCTATACCGCACGGCATCATACCTTCTTTGAGATGCTGGGCAATTTTTCTTTTGGCGATTATTTCAAGGAAGGGGCGATAGAATTTGCCTGGGATTTGCTCACCAACGGTTACGGGCTGCCGGAAGACAAGCTCTATGGCTCCATTTACCTGGATGATGACGAAGCCTATGATTTATGGCGCAAAAACATCGGCCTGCCCGATGAGCGCATTGCCAGATTCGGGGAAGAGGACAATTTTTGGTCCATGGGCGATACCGGCCCGTGTGGACCCTGTTCCGAGATTCTGCTGGACCGCGGCGAGCAATACGGCTGCGACCGGCCGGATTGTGCGGTGGGCTGTGAGTGCGATCGCTATCTTGAAATCTGGAATCTGGTGTTCATGCAGTTCAATCGGGATGCATCCGGTAAAATGACACCGCTGCCCAAACCCAGCATTGATACCGGCATGGGGCTTGAACGCGTCGTTTCGGTCATTCAGGATGTGCCCACCAACTTTGACACCGATCTCATCCGCCCCATCATCGCGGAGGCCGAGCGTCTGGCTGAAAAGCGATTCGGTGAATCCCGCGAAACGGACGTGGCCATGAAGGTCATCGCCGACCACAGCCGGGCGGCGGCATTTTTGATCGGCGACGGCATTATGCCGTCCAATGAGGGGCGGGGATACGTGCTGCGCCGTATTTTACGCCGGGCCATTCGCTACGGTCGCAACATCGGCCTCAGGCGGCCGTTTTTGCATAAAACCGCCAGAGTGGTGTTTGATGTCATGAAACCGGCTTATCCAGAGCTGTTAGAAGCGGCAGCCTTTATCACCAATATTATCGAAAATGAAGAGATTCGATTTCTTGAAACCCTGGACACCGGTCTGAGGCTCTTAAATGACACGCTTTCTGAGATCAAGGCCGGTGGCGGATCCCAGGTGCCGGGTGATGTCATCTTCAAACTCTATGATACATATGGCTTTCCGGTCGATATCGTGCGCGATGTGGTCCGTGATGAAAATATGAGCCTGGATATGGATGGATTTGAGCATTTCATGGACGAACAGCGGGCCCGCTCCCGCTCGGTTGCATCCTTCACCACCCTTGGCGAAGCATACAAGAACCTGTCGGCCAAGGGGTTTAAGCCCAAATTTCACGGCTACGATACGATCACCACCGAATCAAAAGTTAAGCTGCTGGTGCGTGACGGCACTCATGTCGATGAGGCCGCATCCGGCCAGGAAATTGAACTGGTCAGCGAGGAAACACCGTTTTACGCAGAAGCCGGAGGCCAGGTTGGTGATAGCGGCAAAATAACCGCCAAAAATTTTGAAATGACCGTGGCCGATACGATCAAGGATCCTGCCGGAATCGTAATCCACAGAGGCAAGGTCAACTCCGGTAAAATAAAAAAGGGCCAGAAGATAGCGCTTCAGGTAGATGGGGCCAAACGCGCAGCGACCGCCCTGAATCACACCGCTACTCACATTCTGCACGCCGTTTTACGCGAAGTGCTCGGCGAGCATGTCAAACAGGCCGGTTCGTTGGTTGCGCCGGATCGCCTGCGCTTTGATTTCACCCATTTTTCTCCCGTGGATCGTGACACGCTGATTGATATCGAGACCCGGGTCAATCGACGGATCCGGGACAACGTTCCCACCCATACCGAGGAAATGGAAGCCGAGGTAGCCTTTAAATCAGGTGCCACCGCGCTTTTTGAAGAAAAATACGGCGACCGTGTGCGCGTGGTTTCGCTGTCCGATTTCAGCAAGGAACTATGCGGTGGCACGCATACCGCCAAAACCGGAGATATCGGTCTTTTTAAGATCACCAGTGAATCCAGTATTGCTTCAGGCGTGCGGCGCATCGAAGCGCTGACCGGTGACGGCGCGCTTCAATACGTCCAGAAGACAGCCAACCTGCTTGAAGATGCCGCTCATCTGGTCAAAGAAAATCCGGAGGCTTTGCCTGAAAAGCTTAAAAAAATGCTCAGTGATCATAAGGCGCTTGAGAAAGAAATTGATCGACTCAAGGCCCAAATAGCCTCAGAGTCGGCTAAAGCCGATGGTGAGGCGATTCAAACCATCAACGATACGAATGTCTTGATCCAACAGGTGGCGGTGGACAATCCGGCTGCGCTCCGAGATCTGGCAGACCGGCTCAAAGACAAGATTAAATCCGGTATTGTTGTATTGGGCAGTGTAAACGGTCCAAAAGCATTTTTGATCGTAGGGGTCACCAAGGACCTCACCGATCGCTTTCATGCCGGAGACATCATCAAGAAAATTGCGCCGATTGTGGGGGGTGGTGGCGGCGGTCGCCCGGATCTGGCCCAGGCCGGCGGCACACAGCCCGCCAAGCTGGATCAGGCACTACAGGAAGCACGTAATATCATTTCAAAAAGCTAAAATCAGCTGCAGTGAATAATTCCGCCATTCTCGTAAATTGCAATAATGGAATGCTGGAATATCGGAAGAATGGGTTTAAAATTTAAAACGCTCATCAATCGAGCCCATTACCTGTCGCAGCAGCGCATGATAGCGCAAATCCTCATGCAATGCCCGGAATTGAGCCTCTCGTATCTTTACTTCTGCAAGCAAATCAAGATCTGATTTGTCCGCATTTCGCACAAATCCTCTGATGATAGTGGTCAGATGCAACATCAGGGGTTCTAAGAGATTTGTGCTTTCTTTCAAGTGATATATTTGTGAAGCCGGGTTGCCGTATATGTTCAGGGCGCTGCGCAAGACCTCAAGGCTTGTCTTACCGCCCACGAGTGATAAAAAAATATGGACCTCTCTTTCAAGCGCCAGTAAAAATCGAGCCGGTAAAAGCGGCTCGATGGCTGTCTCCGGTTCCATGGCCTCAACCAGTTTTTTGCGAATCGAAAGTATTTTTTCTAAAAACACTTCCTGGGCGACATCTATTTTCCAGATTGCGTAATTGACTGCATGTTTGTCCAGTCCGCCCCTGACCCGCAAAACTTCATCCGGCGTCATTTCAATATCCATATCACTTTCTTTGATGTAGCTGCGCATAAATTGATTGACCAGCATGATGGCATTTCGGTCGGCATAAGTTACTGTGCCGGGATCCTGTATAAAATACGCCAGCAGCAATTTGATCGCCTGAATCGGCTGTTTTGTCTCTCTCACCAGCAACTGCAAAGAATACAGAAGAGGGAGGCGATTGCTGCGCCGCGATGTTTCCTTTAAAAACTCCCACAGAATTTCAAAAACCTTCTTTTTGTAGGCCGCAAACTGCGATACCTTTTTCTCGAAAGCAGATCTTAAAAAGTCATTCTGACCGTCAAAACAGCTTTTAAATAATCGGATAATAGCCGCCGTATCCTGAGGGGAGATGCCAAAATCTGAAGCGATGGCTTCAAAATTCGGATCGGCGTAATCTTTTTCAGGAGTGAGTGGAGATCTTCTTTGCCTGCGTGCATCAGATCGGTTTTTGGAATGATCGATAATTTTTAAAAGATCTTTATCAACCTTGCTGACCGTCGTTTCGGCGCTGCCGGACCAGAATTTGAGTTCATCTTCTGTGACGATAAAATCCCCTAAAATCTCGTCTGGAACCTGATCCATTCTGGTCCGAATTCTTCTCAACACTTCTGCCGTTACATTCCGGGCGCCCGGCGTTTTTTGCATACGGTTCAACAAATCGGTAACCAGTTTAAGCCTTTGGCCCAGGCCCGGTGAATTGATGCGCCGGTAATCCGTCCCGTAAATACTTTTCATTATGCGGGATGCCGTTTGGGGAGAGTTGCCGAATTTACCTTTTACAAGGCGGGCGACGCCGTCTTTCAAAACAGATGGATCGGCCTTTAATTCAGTCTCATTTTTTTGAAGATCGCCATCGGAACCGATTGCACCCGGAGCGGCTTGGAACCGGGATGCCGGGTCGATGGCGACCTGTATCGGCGGCCGGGTCAAACGCTGCCGCAGGCCTTTTATTTTAAAAATGGCATCAATGATGGGCAATCGCTTACCGTCTGCACTTATTTGATCAGTTGCCTGAACGAGCAGCATGGCTATGGCGTCCTGATCCAATTGATTGACAGCTGCCAGCAGGGTCAGATTGGCATCCGGCTGGTGGCTCTGTGCGTATACCGGAAACTGAGAATAGGATCTTTGTTGATCGATTAGGACGATGGCCGATTTTTTTTCAACCGCCCGGTTGAAACCGGACAATACCTGCAGCGATGTCCGCAGGGCCGCCATTTCTTTGGGGGATTCGCCCGGTAGCTTCACCATGAGCCGGCTGAAACCATGATCCGCCAGGGTTTCAAAAGATTTAACCAACCGACCTTCCAGATGTTTCAAACGAATGCCCATCCGATCGATCAGGGAAATAACACCGGGCACATCGACGGTAATATTCCCAAATTGGATCACATAGTCAGCCGGTTTGGCGGGTTGGATTCTGCGCCGGCCGCGGTAGTCGAACCGCACCCAGCCGTCATGTACGGCCATTTGGTCGAGTTCATCCAGAATTTTGCTCAATTGACGGAAGTTACCCTCTGCGGCTTTGGCATCTTCCCGATAATGATCGCCCCGCAATGCCGTATTGAAGAGGTAGGCCAACTCTACCAGCAGAATCCGCCAGCGATCATGGTCACCGTCTTGCCGCTGCGCTTCCGGAGTCCGGCTGGCCGGTCTTTGTGACGATAGTGCATCCGGCACCCGACCGCCGGTTTCACTCAGCGCCTGTAGAAGTTCTTGAGAAATTTTATCCATCTGCAAGTATGAGGCATGATATTCATATAATGATGAATATTAATTACTTATATAATCATAGGGTAATATAGTACGACTGTCAATCATGAAGCGCAATCGATTATCAGCCGATTGAATAGAAAGGAGGATTTTTTAAGAGAGTGCTGTACAGGGATGTTCGCAATCTCACAAATTTTTAAAGGTAGCCCATTCGTGTGAGTTGTTGGAGGTATTCAAAGCTTGGATAATAAAAAGGCAGAGCCATCGCTGACCCTGCCTTTAGCTTTTTTAAAATTGATCTGAAATTATTTCTTAAACTTCCTTTTTAATCCGAGAGACTAATTAGACCTGACCCGAGAAGCCAAATAGCTGAGGGTATCGGAACGGGGGGATTCTGTGATGCTAAAGGATTGGAAGGCAAGAGTCTGGTAAGTTCCGCTCTGGCCTGCAGAAGTATAAATAAATTCAATCCCCGCCGGCGAAGTAGTATGGACCCAATCGAAAAAGAAGTCATCAGTCCCAGTAACCACAGTTCTATAGTTCAACGCTCCGTAAATCGCGCTACCAACGGGGCCCCACGGTGATTCGAAACTAAGATCTGCGAGCTGGTAGTCGCGACCGGCAATGGACAGATTTACGGAGGTAAGAGTGTTTATGGTTCCGTAAAGAGTGTCTGCATCCCAGGTGAAGGTACCTGAGACGGGATCTTGAGGTGCGTCACTTCCAAATCCAGTGGCTGTAAATTCCAGTGTAACTAACATGGCGGGGCTATTTGTAAATGTACCGCAGACCAATAACGAGAATACAATCGAAACAGTGATTGATAATTTTTTCAAATTTCCCCCCTTTTGTTTGATTTTGAATAGAGAATACGTAAAGTGCCTTTAGGCATATGCAAAAAAATGCAAAATCAGACACTTATGTGATAAAAAAAATTTACAATTATTACTGCTGTTTAACTTTTCTGCCACAGTGTAGTATTTGGAAATTGTGAAGAGTGCTACCCAATTTTTTGTAATTGTTAGGAAAGAAATTCTGGAAGTGGTGGTGGTGTGAGAGTATCTAAACTTTCACGAAACTACAGATATCGTCTATTGGCAATAAAAAACCCCAGCACAATGCCGGGGCCATTTATGTTTGCTCGGAGCAATTTTTTAAAATTTATCGAATTTGTTTCCCACCTCCGTGTCTAACGCATTGCTTCTATTCTGTTCGTGAGTTAGTGATAGCATTTTATTGCATGTCCACTTTTATCGAAGCGACTGTCATGGAGATAATCTTTTTTAGGGTTGCTGCAACATTTACTCCTCCAATGGCGCTGGCAGGAAAGGCGGGTTTCTTCGTGTTTTTGTTTAAGTCCTGATTTAGTACATTAAGCGGAGTCAAAGGGATACCTTGTTTCTTTAAATCAATTTTATTGTATTGAAATACGTACGGTATCTTTTCGAGCTGTATTTTGTGGTGTGCTAAATTCTCCTGTAAGTTCATTAAAGACTGAATGTTTTTTTCACGTCGGATGGCTATACCATCAGCCACGAAAACGATCCCGTCAACACCCCTCAGCACCATACGTCGAATGGCATTGTATTTAACCTGCCCTGGTACAGTATACAGTTGAATTTTAACAGTGTAACCGCCTATCATTTTTATATCCAAGGGTAAAAAGTCGAAAAACAAGGTCCGATTGCCATGGGTCTTCACGGTAATCATCTCGGAATTAATTCGTGATCCAAACTTATTATAAATGTATGCCAGGTTAGCGGTTTTGCCACTACGGCCGGGGCCGTAGTATACGATTTTTAGCTGGATTTCTTTGTTTTTTGAATTTATAAATGCCATGTCGGCTGCCTAAACTTGTGTCCTCGATTTTTAAAAACACTATCAAGCGCGCCTTAGCGAGATGTATTTATAATGCCGATAAAGGTGAAATATTCTAATGCTTGGCCATTGTGAGTTTCCTACCCATTAGCTGCATGATGTTCCTTGTGTTTGTATTTCTCAATTAAATCCAGAATCGCTTCTTCAATAAGATCATTTTGGCGCAAATCTAACTGTGCTGCGAGTATTTTAATTTCCCTCAGCAGATCAACATCCAAAGTGGTATTATACATTTTTCTTTTTGCCATTTTGCATCCATCCTCTTGTAGAAATATCGGCGACTCCAAGACTAACTTTAATAGAAAGAGTGTCCATCCTATGGGTTGGTTAGTGAGATTGAAAGGGGGAAAATAGGACGATCGCAGAATTGATTCGACGAATTTAAGTCAAACTTCGTTGAAATAAGGGATTTTTTCAGGGAAAAGCAAAGATTATCTACCTACTGATATATTGAGATAAGACCTCCAAGTTTGGCCGAACTTGAAGTATGCTGACAAAATCACAAAAAATTATTTAAAGCCCAGGGCATTGTTGTTAGGACCTGGGTGTCAGTTTCTTGGCCTTGCGCAATAATCAGAGGTGAGATTCCGCTTTTTAAACATAGGTTCTACTGATTCGATTTATTGAGGCACTCGTTACGATCGGTTTTGCAGGACATCAATCATGCTGTAGACGATGCCGGCGGCCCCGTCGTTGACCCTGGCGTGCAGGTATCGGACGGCATCCAGGGTGCCTCGGGCATAAACGTCACGACCGTTGACATTATGCGTGAATTCAAAGCGAACGGTTTGATCGGCAGATGTCAAAGCATAGGTATGCCAGCCGTGGCCGGTCAGATAATTTTGCGGAATTCCCCATTGGGATGCTTGAATCTCGGGATTCCGTTCTTTGGCAATCTGGTCCTCTGCAAAGTCCAAGCCCATCTGGTTAAAATATCGAACCATGGCCTTGGCCGTCCCGCTGGTGTCCGCCTTTCCTTTCTGATGACTTTCCCTGATTTCCAGAGTGTATCCTTCGAACAGACCCGGAAAGTTTTCAGCGGCATAGGCCATCATGGCCTGAAACCCGACAATCTGTTTGGCCATGTTCGGCGCAATCACAGCTGCAACCGCAGACGACTGCACGGTTTTTTCCAGTTGATCGCGGTCGCCACCGGTAGTGCCCATGATAAACGGCAGCCGGTGCCGGCAATAAAACTCGGCATTCGCATTGACTGCTGAAGGGTGGGTATAGTCCACGCTGATGAACGCGCTTTCGGTTTGAACCATTTTTTCGATTTCACCATCCCGAATTTCCGGTTGCAACAATCGAATGGAAATCGCTTCCAGATGATATTCAGCCTCCCGAATTTCAGGACCGGTCAGAGAGAAAGGCACGAGCGCAAAACGATCGTCTGCCAGTATATGTCCGGCTACATTTACGGCCATATTGCCGGGGATTCCGTTCACCATTACATGGATGCGACTCATTTCTCCTCCTTTGGTTCTGCTTATCTCATCAATCTATGTTTTTTTCAATACTTGCCATTTTGTCTTTGATTGAACCCATCAGATGGCACAGCCGGGGCAGAGTTTTGGGGTGATTTTGTTTGAGGTTGGCTGTGAGCGTTCGAACCGCTGGCGGGATATATTTTTCAAAGTACGGCTTTTGCTTGACGCGGGTCAGAAATCCAAAAGCCCCCAGCATCTGCAGGTTGCGTGTCAGACAGCAATATCGATAGCAGCGGCGAAATTCAACAGCCGTAACGGTCATCTGATCGGTTAGCTGTTTCAGACAGTATTCAAGCAGCCGGGATTGGATGTCCGGCGACAGATCGACGTAGGGATCGATCAGCAGGGATGCCAGGTCATATTGCAGCGGCCCCGGGCGGGCGCCCTGAAAATCGATAACATACAGGCTTGAATTTTTAATCATGATATTGCGTGACTGAAAATCCCGATGCATCAGGCCCCGCACGGCATGCTGCCGCGCATTGTCCGCCAGAAATTCAAACTCTTTGCCAAATTCGTCATACGTACGGTTCAATCCGAGGTATGTGTTTAAAAAAGCGTCCACGAAATAACGGCATTCAGCCTCTATAATCATTGATTTGCTGTAAGCGGGCGTCTGGTAGCACCAGGCGGTATCGAATTGTTCGGCGCCGCGCTGTGAAAATTTGATCAGCAGGTCGATGGCCGATCGATACAGGCTTATCGCCGCTTCTAA
>JASFIG010000025.1:0-22664 GCA_050122795.1 Desulfobacterales bacterium | reverse complement strand
AAGTCCGTGATATCGTCATCAATCCCGACGAGAAGATACATGCGAATATACGCATTGACAGCGACATGGCGGTATTTGTTCGAAGCGATTCAAAAGCATTCATCCGCAAAACATTTGGTATTGCCGGTGATGCCTATCTTGAAATCAGCCGGGGCAAAGGCGCCCCGCTTGACTGGGAATTTGCCGTTCTTACCGTCGAGTCCGATCGCAAGACATCCGACACGCTGGCGGAACTCATCGAAGAGCTGCGGGCCAAGGTGTTGCCGGTTGTCGATGATGCCCACAAGGCGATTCTTTTGTTGATGGCAGTGGCAACGGATTTGCAGGATGATGAAAAGGGCGTTCAGCAGTTGCTGGCGAATCTGAATTCCATCGCCGATAAGATCGACAGCGGAGAGGGGGCGATCGGGCGTCTGCTGACTGAAGATAAACTTGTAAGGGATCTGGAAGCCCTGGTTGCCCGCGTGAGGACGCTTTTTGACGATTTGGAAGAAACAGTTGAAAACGTCTCGGAATACTCCGCTGAATTCAATACCGAAACCGGCGATATTCCAGAGATTACGCGCAGCCTCAAAAAGACGATGGCGTCAATGGAAATCGTAATGAAAGACCTCAGCGAAGCAACACCCCGGCTGCCGAACATTGTCGAAAATGTGGGCGACACCGCAGATACCGTTCCGATCCTCGTTTTGCAACTGCAACAGGTGATGGTCGAACTGGAGCGTTTGATCCAGCAGTTGCAGTCTCACTGGCTTCTGGGGGGCGGCTCCCGCCGGCCGACACCGAATGATAGCCGAATATCGCCACTGGAGGTCAGCCCATGATCACGTATCTTCGAACTTCTTGTGGGCTGGGAATCATCAGCGTGCTGATGATGGTTGCCGTCTTGACGCTGAGCGGTTGCGGGTCTTCACCACCGAAGCAAAAAGGTCCGGCCCCGGATCAAGAGCTTGAGCGGTTTAACAGCGCTGCGCGACAGGCCTTTGATAAGCGTCGCTTCGAGCAGGCCGCCAATTTTTACCGAAAGGCACTGGAGCGTGCCTACGTGCGCGATGATACAGCCGCAATTCTGGATGCCCGGTATAATCTGGCAGTCTGTTTGCTGAACCTGCAAACCTATGATGAGGCCCTGGATGTGGTTCGACGTGCGAAGACCGAAATGGCGATAGCGGATCACGGCAAATCGGTCGATTTTTTACTTCTGGAAGCCACCATCCTTTACAGGGGTGGGGATTTGAATGCAGCCTGGCAAGTGACCGATCAAATCCTATCCAATCCGTCGCGGGCTTCCTCTGTCGTTCGGAGCAAGACCCATTTTCTGCGCGGGATGCTGGCCAGCGAGCGAGAAGACATCGCTCAGTTGCGCGCGGCGGTCACCGCCCTCGGGCAACCGCAGCAACCCTTGTTACGTGCGGACCGTTTGGAGTTGGCGGGGCGTCTGGCCCTTGCCGAACAAAACTGGGACGCTGCCGTTGAAGCTTTTGACTCGGCAGCGAGCCTGCGACGTGAAGCGCTTGACTACCGCGGGATGGTCAGAGCGCTGGTTCTGGCAGGCGAAGGCAGCGAAAAGGCGGGACGCAACCGGGAGGCGGCTGTCCTTTATCTCAGAGCCGGACGAAGTGCCTTTTTTAACGACCAGATGGCTGATGCCCAAAAATGGCTGAATCACTCGATGCGACTTGCGAGCACCGCCGGTGAGGACACCATCATTCAAGAGGCCCGTTTTCATTTGCGACAGATAGAAGCCCTCAGCGCAACCCCATCAGACAGCTCCGATAAGATATTGCAATGACCATTACAAGTTGACTATACTTTGGCTAAAATCGTCCGCCATTCGAGGTGTTTGGTATGAATAAAGAAGCGATCAATAAATGGGTACTGCTGTTGCTGGTTTTTTTTATCTCGGCGCTGTTTTTGGCGATGATCCGCCAGTTTCTGATGGCCATTTTTCTGGCCGGCATTTTTTCGGCCCTGTCCTATCCGCTGTACCGCCGGTTTGAGCGCTGGTTTGGCGGGCGCCGAAGCCCGGCTTCACTTACCACGCTTTTGATCATCGTTTTTGTCGTGCTGTTGCCGCTGGGCGGGTTGCTGGGAATTGTCACCGGACAGGCGATCAAGGTCGGCGAAACCGTTAAGCCCTGGGTGGCGCAACAGCTATCCGAGCCCGACGCCATTTCCAACACACTCAAATCCCTGCCTTTTTATGATCGTATCGAACCCTATCGCAACTGGATTTTAACCAAAGCCGGGCAATTGGTTGGCCATGTCAGCAGTTTTCTTATCGACCGTCTCCGGGCTGTCACCGTCGGGACCGTTAATTTTTTGTTCATGCTGTTTATTATGCTCTATACGATGTTTTTTTTTCTAATGGACGGCGACAAGTTGATTGATAAAATTCTTTATTATCTGCCGCTGGAGGACCAGGATGAACGCCGCATGCTGAATAAATTCACTTCCGTCACCCGTGCCACCCTCAAAGGCACCGCGGTGATCGGCATCCTGCAGGGTGCATTGGCCGGAGCGGCATTTGCAGTGGTGGGGATTGACAGTGCGGTCTTCTGGGGCACTGTCATGGCGGTGCTGTCCTTTATTCCGGGCATCGGCACCGCGCTGGTGTGGGGACCGGCCGTTATTATCCTGGCCGCCACCGGACACCTGGCCAAAGCCATCGGGCTGGGCGTGTTCTGTGCGGCGGTGGTCGGCAGCATCGATAATCTGCTGCGCCCCATTCTGGTAGGCCGCGACACACAGATGCACGAACTCATGATTCTATTCGGAACCCTGGGTGGCATCATCATGTTCGGCGTGGTGGGCATCATCATTGGGCCGATTGTTGCGGCCC
The DNA here is from genome assembly GCA_050122795.1 of Desulfobacterales bacterium. GTDB lineage: Bacteria > Desulfobacterota > Desulfobacteria > Desulfobacterales > JAHEIW01 > JAHEIW01. The sequence continues at coordinate 19,822 of JASFIG010000025.1, read as the reverse complement.
TGTTTGTGACGATATGGGACATTTACGGACTGGCGTTTCAGGATGTGTTGCCGTCTGTGGGGGCTTCCGGGGCAGCCGGCAAAGCAGAAAATTCAAGTGCTGAAATCCTTCCGGACGATTTTGACTCCGATGGAGGCCCTCGGCCGGATTGATGCGATCCGGCTTCCGGTCTCTGGCTCCAGACTGCCGGTCTGGGAATAGGGCCCACCGGTCACCGCCGCCTTATCGGTTTGAAAAACCTTTTTCTCCGCCATCTCAAATTCCACAGATGTGCTTGACTTCTTCGTTATCGACGAGTTCTTCAACCGGCCCCTGGTAGCAGATGCGGCCGTTGTCGATAATGTAGCCGTAATCGCTTAACCTCAGCGTAAATTTCACGTTTTGTTCGGCCAGCAAAACGGTTAAACCGACTTCTTTGAGCTTTCGGATGCGCTCGCCCAGGGTTTTAACCAGCACCGGTGCCAATCCCTCGGTGGGCTCATCCAGCAACAGAAACTGCGGATTGGTCATCAGGGCCCGACCGATGGCCAGCATTTTTTGCTCGCCACCGCTCAGCAAACCGCCCTTGCGACCGTCCATTTCCTTCAAAGCCGGAAACAGATCGTAAACTTTGTGTTTGTCCCATTGTTCTCCCACTGTGCCTTTGCGCTCGGCAATTTCCAGGTTCTCCCCCACGGTCAGGTCGGCAAAGATGCGGCGATCATCCGGCACCCAACCCATGCCTTGCCGCACCAGTTTATAGGGCGGAGTTCCGGTTACATCCACATCATTAAAACGGATATGACCGCGGGACGGGGGATTCAACCCCATGATGCTTCTAAACGTGGTGGTCTTGCCGGCGCCGTTGCGCCCCAGCAGGCAGACGACCTGTCCCTTAACGACTTTAAAAGATACATCGAAAAGAATGTGGCTCAAGCCGTAGTAAGTATGAATGTCTTTAACCTCGAGCATCATTCATCTCCCAGATAGGCTTGTTGGACTTCGGTGTTTTCTCGCACCGTTTGCGGATCGCCCTGAACAATCGTCTTTCCCTGCTGCATGACCATGATGCTCTGCGCTACACCAAAGACAACTTCCATATCATGCTCGCAAAATAAAATGGTCAGGCCCTGCTCGGCGGCGAGGCGTTGAATCAAGGCCATGGTGGCGGTGGTTTCATCCGGAGACATGCCGGCGGTTGGCTCGTCTAAAATCAGCAACTGCGGTTCATTGCCCAGGGCGATGGCAATTTCCAGGATACGCTTGTCTCCATGAGACAAAGAACCGGCCAGGTCCAATTTTTTATCCAAAAGGCCGACGCTTTTCAGAATATGGTTGGTTTCATCCACGGCCAGCCGGGCAGCCGGTTGAAACAGTTTGTTGCTAATTTTTTGCTGGGAAAGAACCGAGACCTGCACATTGCGAAAGACGGACAATCGTGGAAAAATATTGGCAATCTGAAATGACCGCGCAATCCCTTTGCGGCAGATGACATGGGGGGGCAATTTCGCGATGTCTTCATCAGCCAGGAGAACCTTGCCCGTGTCGGGCTGCAGTTGACCGCAGATTAGATTAAACAGGGTGGTTTTGCCCGCTCCGTTGGGGCCGATGACCGCCACCAGCTGCCCTTTTTCGACGGTTAGATTTGCACCGTCTACGGCTTTAAAGTCATCAAATGCCTTATGTAAATTTTTTACATGAAGCATTTATTTACTCCGTCTGGTATTCGCCGGTATATTTCGCCCGGGACCGAAAAAGCTGCCGGTAGTTCGTGCCCATTATACCTTCCGGTAAAAAGAAGATCAGCAAAATTAAAATGACGCCCAGAATGAGGGTCCAGTATTCCGTATAGGTACCGACGAAAGTCCGCAGGGATACAATGATGGCAGCGCCCAAGACGGGACCGGCAAAAGTAAACCACCCCCCCAGCAGACACATGATAAATATTTCAAGCGACAACGTCCAGAACAGCAGGTCCGGAAAAATGGATCCTTCCACGATGATAAAAAGGACGCCGGCCACCCCGCCAAAGAAGGTGGCGATGACGATGGTGACCAGCTGATGGTGGCGGACATGGATGCCCACGGCCGCGCAGCGCTCCGGGTTGTCGCGAATGGCCTGCAGGGTGGAGCCGAAGGGAGATTTTAGGATTAAAAACATCACGAACAAACAAATGCCCGATACGATCAAAACAAAAAAATAAGAACCGTTGGTCGAGGCGATAAAATCCGGGATCGGGATGCCGTGAATGCCGTCATCACCGCCGGTCAGGCCGTACCAGCGAAAGGCAATGGCCCAGATCAAAGATCCCAGAGAAATTTGCAACATGCCGAAATACAGTCTGTTCAGGCGGATACAGAACATGCCGATCAACAATCCTGCCAGGGCTGCCGCCAGAGGCCCTGCCATAAAGGCAATCCACCACGGCAGGGAAGTTTTGGCCAATAACAATCCGGCTGTATAAGCGCCCACACCGTAAAAGACCCCATGGTGAAACTGAAACAGCATCCCGTGGCCCACGCACAGATTTAAGCTCATGGCCAACAGGGCGGTTACAAAAATGACAGCCAGAAAATAGATGTAGAATCTCGGCAGGAATGCGGGCACCAGCAGCAGTACGCTAAAAATAAAAATGCTGATGCCAAAAGATTTTTGCCGGATCAACTCTGCAAACAACGTCTACCCCTTTCTACCATACCGATTTAAGCATGCCGGTCGGCTTGAGAGTCAAAATGATCACCACCGCCAGATAGGGGAACACAATGGCAAACTGCGGCCAGAACAACACGCCGAAGGATTGGGTGATGCCGAATATCAAGGAGCCGACCAGGGCACCCCACATATTGCCCAATCCGCCGATGGTAACGATTAAAAAGGCCTCGATGATAATGTTGTGATCCATGCCAATGGTCACACTGATCGTTGGCGCAACTAAGGCGCCTCCCAGCCCGGCCAGCAAACAGCCCAGGACAAATGCAAACGCAAACACCCAGCTGACATTGATGCCGATGGCACCGACCATCTCCATGTCGACTGCGGCGGCGCGGGCAATTTTGCCCATTTTGGTTCTGGTCGAAAACAGCCACAGGCCGATAGCCACCATTGGGCCGATGACCAAAAGGAACAAATTGTATTTGGGAAACGGAGATCCAAAAATAGAAACAGAACCCTGAAGAAATGTGGGTGCCATAATGGAGCGGTAATCGGCGCCCCAGACGATTTTGGTCAGGTCGCCTAAAATGAGCATCAACGCAAAGGTGAACAGCAGCAGCATCAGGTGTTCGCGTTCGTAAAGATGGCGGAACAACGATCGCTCTGCGATCAGGCTGATGAGCGCAACCACCAGAGGTGCGAAAATCAGAGCCAGCCAGAATCCGAGTGAGCCCCCGCCAAACAGGGTCGAAATGCTGTAAGCAACGAATGCGCCGATCATATAAAGGGAGCCATGCGCGACATTTGGGACTCGCAGTACGCCCAGTACAAAACTCAGGCCTGACGTCACAATGAATAGAATCATTGCGCGGCTCAGACCCACCAAGAATGTGATACTCAAGGCCGAAAGGGTTATCCCCTCACCAGCTTCCATTGTTTGTAGTCCCTGTCAATAAGGCAGGCGGGCATATTTGAATCAAATTCGTTTTATTGGCCTCTTGCCTCCATAATTTCCTGACACGACGGCATCACCTCCGCTCCCCGCAGCGTTAAGATGTCGGTGGCCACGGCAAAACCCTGCTCGGGAGAGAGCTTGGTTACACCAAAATTCATTGGTAAAATGGCCTGGTGGTCGCAGGCGCGCATTTCAATCCTGCCCGCCGGGCTTTGTATCTGTAAGCCTTCGAGGGCATCGATAAATTTTTCGGTATCCAGGGAACCGGCCTTTTTGTAGGCCTCGGCAATAAAATGCGCCGTGATATAAGCCTGAAAGGCCGGAAAACCGGGCGGGTTGCCATAAACAGCTTTATAGGCATTGACAAAACGCTGGTTGTCGGAAATGTCCGGATGATAAAAGTGATAGTCGATGGTGCCCATAACACCTTCGGGCGCATTCATTCCCAGCGGTTTTAAGACGGCATAATCGGTGGCGCTGTGAATGTAAATCCCCATCTTGTCGGCCATGCCGGTGGCCTTGATGGTTTTCATTATATTGACCATGCTGGCACCTCCGGTGGCAAAGATGACCGCATCCGGTTTGGCGGCCATGATCGATGTGACATAGGGAACCAGATCGGGCTCACCCACCTTCCACCAGGATTTTCCGATGACCTGCACTTCCGGTTTTCGTGCTTTGAGATTTCTCCAGGCGGCATCGGCAATCGCATGCCCGTATTCATAGTCGTCGCCGGCAATCCAATAGGTGGTATAGGGTTTGGCGGCCAGCGCCACACCGCCGGACTTGCCGGCCATGGCGGTATTTTCACCTGCCGAGAATACATAGCGATGGCCTTTCTTGCCGGTGATATTCTCACTTTTGGAAATCCAGGCAATAAACGGAACCTTTTCCCTTTTGGCCACCGCTTCTGATATGGCCAGCGCAGCCCCGCTGTTGATGGTGCCCACCAGAATATCCACATTTTCGCGCAGAACCAGCTCTTTGGCAAAATTCAGCGCCAGGTCGACCTTAAATTTTGAATCACGGGTGGTAAACTCAATTTTACTGCCCAGAACACCTTCGGCGTTTATTTCTTTTAGAGCCAATTTAAACCCGTTGAGGGCATCATTTCCGAAAAAGGCAGCGGGACCGCTGTAACAGTCAATGACTCCCACTTTGATGTTCTTTGCCAAAACATTGGCCGGCAGCAGAAACATTGAAATGGCAAAAAGGCCCACCAGCAGCGTTAAACTGACAAAAAGCGTATTTTTTTTCATCATGACCCTCCTTCCTTTTGGGCGTTGAAAGTTGACAGGCGTGACTGCTTGACATCATACGGCAAAAGCGATGAATTTGCTTTAGAGCGAGGACTGAATACAATTCATTTTTTATTTTGATATTCTTTCCTATATAGGTTACACAATGAAGTCAAGACTTATTCAAAATGAAGGACCCTGCCAAAACCGATTACATAACCCCGTAGGAGGCATGGTTGAAATTCAACTCTCTCAAAGAAAAGCATATCAAAACCCTGCAGACATTGGTTGCGCCGGATCGCTTTTCCACCGGTGAATCGGTTCTCGACTTGCATGCCAAGGATCAGTCGCAACATGCGCCCAGTCGGCCGGAAGCCGTCATCTGGCCGGTGGATCGCAACGAGGTGGCTGCTGTTTTAAGATATGCCAATGAGCACCGCATCCCCATAACCGGCTGGGGCTCAGGATCCAGCCTCGAAGGCAATCCGATTCCCGTTCATAAGGGCCTTGTACTGGATTTTTCACAGATGAACCGCATTGTGGACATTCGGGCCGAAGATTTCCAGGCCGATGTGGAACCTGGCGTTATCTATCAGCACCTGAATGAAAAACTGCGGCACACCGGCCTGTTTTTCCCGCCCGATCCCGGGGCTCAGGCCACCGTTGGGGGCATGATTGCCAACAATGCCAGCGGAACCCGCACCGTCTATTATGGCTCCACCAAGGATTATGTGTTGCGGCTGGAAGTGGTTTTGGCCAGCGGCGAGATCATCGAGCTGGGCACCCGCGCGGCCAAAACCTCTTCAGGCTATGATTTGATCCATCTGATGGTCGGATCCGAAGGCACCCTGGGCGTTGTGACCGCTGCGACCCTGCGCCTGGTGGGTTTTCCGGTGGAATACTCGGCCGCCATTGCCACCTTTCCGTCCGTGGAGGCGGCCAGCAAAGCGGTCTTTGAAATCATCCGATCGGGCCTCAACCCGGCTGCGCTGGAGTTGCTGGGTCCTGAATGTATTGAACTGATGAACCGCGAAGAGCAGCTGGGCCTGAATGTCTCGCCCACGCTTTTCGTTGAATTTCACAGCTCCTCTGCCGGCCATCTGGCCGAAGTACTGGAAATGGGCCGCGAAATCTGTGAGGCTCAGGGCTGTACGGAATTCAGATCCGGACTGGGCAAAGCCGAGCGGGACCGCATCTTCAAGGCCCGCCACGCCCTTGGAGAAATGATTATCCGCACCCACCCGGATTGCGGCACACTGGTGGTTGATGTGGCTGTTCCCAATACGGCCTATCCTGCCATTATTGCGGCCATCGGTGAAGAGATGAAGGCAACCGGCATAATGGGCTACACCTTTGGTCATGCCGGCGACGGCAACGTGCATTTTAATATTCCCGGCAAAAAGGGCGATCAAAAGCTCTGGGCGCAAATCGACCAGCTGGTGCAGCGCCTGGTTACGAAGGCACTTGATCTGGGTGGGACCGCCACCGGGGAGCACGGCGTGGGCCTGGGGAAGAAAAAATACATGACCGCCGAGCACGGCAAAAGCCTGGATTGGATGAAACAGATCAAATACCTGTTCGATCCCAACGGCATCTTGAACCCGGGTAAAATATTTCCCTAGAAAAGGAAGAAGATGTTTCCCGATTTTAGCCTGTCGTCACGATACACACAGACATACCCGGGTGTGGCTTTCGGGCTGACGCTGATCAGCGGGTGCCGCAATCATGAAAATCCGGCCGGGTTCGATCAGCACAAGCGCAAACTGCTGCGCAAGATGAGAAAGCGGCAGACCCTGGTGGAAATTACCGGCCGCATTGAGACCTATGCCGCTTTTTTCCAGAGCTTCGGATTTGATTGCCCGTTGACCAAGCATCTCAAGCGAACCGTTCACAGCGGTTTTCCGCGCTACGATCTGGTGGTGGATGCCCATTTTATGGCTGAAATGTGTGCCGGTATTCTGGTGGCCGTCACCGATTATGAGCGTTTCAACGGTCGCCTGACCCTGGATGTTGCCGATGCCGGTGAGGTCTGTGCCGGTATGGGCGGGCGTGAGTTTGTCTGTAAAGCCGATGAGATCGTGCTGCGGGACGAAACCGAAATCGTATGTGTCCTGTGTCAGGGGGCGGATGAAAAAACGCGCGTGCGCGAAGATACGACCCAGGTCCTTTTTTATGCGTATGCGGTTCCCGGTATTGAAAGACAGCACTTAACGGACGGCTTAACCGTTGCAGCGGAAACCATGGCGGAATTCGGCGGGGGTAAGATAGAGGGGATAGAGGTTTATTAAGCGGCCAGGCCTGAGAAATGAATAGCTGTAATTTTAGTGGCCATTTTTCGCCACAAAGACACGAAGTTCACAAAGGATTTAAAAAAAATAATAGTTTTTATGTTCTTCGTGTCCTTTGTGCGCTTCGTGGTTTTTATCTTTTTTTGTTATCGCACTTTTTTTATGAAGAACGAGTTTTTAAAATTCGCTTACCGGTACTTAGGATTCGAGGCGCTCTTCGAATTTCTCCAATGCTTCCCGTAACAATTGGCGAATGAACACTTCTTTTTCCCGGGGGATCAGCTTCTGATAAGTCGCGTGGCCTGGATGGGCAGCAGACAGCCCCGGCGGATTCGTTTTGCAATCGTCACGCATCTGCCTGTGATTCTTGACGAGGTCAATGATGCTGTAGTTTTGACAGGCATGGGCGGCGAGCCATTTTAGGCGACACATCATTTCAAAGCGCATGTGGTCCGCTAAAAACAGATGGATGTCGACAACCTGCATCTGTTGTTCAGTCGGCAGATAATTAAATTTGGTGGCCGGCCCCAAACCCAGGACTCCCATTATCATTTCATAATAGGCCAGTGAGCTGTCTTCTCCAGGCTGGGCCAGAAAAAAGAGGGTTTTATCCGATAAATCCGACAGGCGGGTTTTGGCATCGTAGACTTCGCCAAAGCGTTTCTGCCAGGGGCCGAAAGCGCGTTGTTCAATCGCTTTGGTTCGATAATTATGAAGGTCAACAATTTTTGACATGGATGATTCGGCTTGCTATGTGATTTATATGAATTCGGCGCGGTCGATCCTTGCGACGCGCATGAAGTATAGAGAAGAGAAAATGTTGTGTCAATCATTGTTAGCCGGATTTGCGGTGCCCGAATGGCCGGTTTCCAGACACCGGGCAATCCGATCGGCAGCGATTTTACAGATAATCGCATACGGACTTGCCCAAAGCGGCACCTCAAAAATGAGCTTGCAGTATTTGCCATCGATGACTTCGATGCGATGGCCGGTGGCCTGGATGTTAGAAACACGCCATGACCAGTATTGCCCGTCTGCCCATTCGGTGATGGCAAAAGGCGCCCAAAAGCCTAAAACTGTTTTCACGTGACCGGTTGACCCGGCCCGAATATAACGGCTGTCAGATTGCACGGCTTTGACGGTGGGGCCCCATTGGGTCCACCGTATGGTGTCAGTGAGCATATCCCATAGTGCATCAGGCGTTGTCTGGATGATGCGGCTTACTTTCAAATGGGACCGTAACAGTTTAGACATGGTGCAATGGGGTCGCGGGACCCTTTTATGGCTTGGCTGGTTTTATTTTTTTAGCAGCTGTTCAAGAACGTTTTGCACACCCTTCTGCAGTGACTTTTGCAGCGCCTGTTCGGCCAGGCTGCTTGAGGCCTGCTGTGCGCTACCTTTGTCAATATCCGGGTTGGATGAATTGCCGCGGATGGGAACGTCTATGGTGACACCTTCAAGGTAGGTATAGGCTTTATCGCCGACCAGTTTGGGGGTGATCGGAATTTTGGCAATATAGTCAAGGCTTTTGTCAAAGCCCACCGAACCGTGTAAGCTGATCGGATACCCGTCGACTTCAAGCCGGATGGGAGAGGTTTCAATACGGCCGTTGCGGGCCACAAAGTCGACGTCCAGATCTCCGAAATCCATTTCATTTCCGCGAACGCCCACCAGCGCCAGAATACCGGTAAGCATCTTGGTGGAATTGATGCGCACGCCCTTCAGGCGCAGGGTCCCGGCAAAGTCCGTTTTATCCCTGTCTTTGCTGTCCAGCGGCCAGTTAAAATGCTGCATGTGCAGATCAACCAGGCCTTCCGCCTGCACCGAGCCCTGAAAGACCGGGTGAATTTTAGACATCAGCCGTTCGGCAATTGCATCTGTAATTTCAACATCTTTTAAAATGGTGGTGTCCTTAGGCAGCGTGAGCATAAAGGGTTCTTTTTGCAAATGAAGGGTGGGCTGCAAATTGAGCTGACCGCCATTCGCCGTCGCGGCCAATTTTGCCAGAGCCGATTCGTTTGCCACCCGAATCGGGATCTCGGTGGCGGAGATGTCCAGACCAAAGGCGTTGATTGAATCTGCGCGGATGGCGCCGGTAAAATCTGTTTGCCTGAGTGAATCCGTCCAGCGCTGGCCGCCAGAGACCATTTTGAGTTGAAACGGATTATTGCCCTTGCCGGTTATGGTAATCTGCTGCGGTCCGGCTATTTTTTCCAGGTAGGGAGAGAGCATCTTCAGGTCCAGGTTGATGCTGCCGGTCGCATTCAGCTTTTTGTGAGGGCCGGCCTGATTGAGATCTCCTGCGGCTGAAAGCGACAACGGGGTCGAATCGAGCTGAATGTTTTCAATCGTTAAAACCGATCCGTCCGGTTTGCGTTTTAAATCGGCGGTCAGTTTAACGCGGTCTTCGGCAATGGGGGGCAGGGTATCGGATGATAATTGAAAAGGGGAAAGATCAGCGCGAACCTTTAAAAATTGAGAAGTCGGGGACGAAAAATCGATATCAAGATCAACTTTACCTTTACCGGCCACTTTTGCTTTTTCCGGCAGCTCGATAAAATCCCCATAGGCCTTAAACAGCTTTGCCAGGTCAAGATCGGCTTGTGCCTGGGTTTTCATATCTTTCTGAAAATTCGACCAATCGTTTACCGTTAGGCGGGGTATGGTGATCGTACCGGCTGAACCGTTGATGTTAATCGGCGCCAGTCCGGCAGACCGGGTGGCAAAATTCAGGCGGCCTTTGGTCTGCAAATTCAGGCGTTCTTCACGGATTGATTTTTTCCCTTGACGATACTGAAAATTGCGAGTGTCGACGCGGGTGCTGTTAAGTGTCAGTTGTTGGCCATCCAGCGTGCCGTTGGTCTGAAGGTGCGCGGTACCCGCCAGCCGGGTGGTGGCCGGGAGTTTGTTAAAAATTCGCAGCACTTCTGAAATCTGTTGCAGATTGAGCTTGGCGTCGATATCAAGATTTTTAGCAGAGGGTAATTTCCCGCTATCATTTAACTGAAAGTGGTCGGCCCTGAAATTTCCTTTGGCCATGGTGGATTGAACGCTTAGATTCGGCTGTTCAAATTGGCTGGCGCTCAAGTTTGCCGCTCGGCGGACGGTGGTCGTTAAATCTGCCTTGGCATCTTGTTGGGGCAGGATCGTGTGACCGCTGCGGCTAAGAGCCAGTTTGCGGATATCCAGATTCAGCGAGGCCGCATTCATGGCGGGGGCGGTCTCCTTGATATCAAATCTGGCAAACAATTTACCGGAAGCATTCCATTCTTTGATATCGACAAATTTTTTTAATTCTTTGATAGCTGCTGCCAGGTCTGCTGAGAGGGTACCTTTCATATCGGTCAAATCGCCCTGGCCGTCTGCATTGACAAATGCCGATCGCAGCGACAGCTTGTCCAGCTGAATTCCGTCCGGGCGCTTTTCTCCGCGCGCCTCCAATGAAATCGGTTGATTCCAGGCGATGGCTTTACCGCCGCTGGCGCCCTTTAAACGATCGATTTTGGCACTGCTGTCAAATGCGGTAACGGTGCCGGTTGATTTCACATTGTAAGACAACACAAGGGTACCTTCTGAAAGTTTCGTATCCTCGCGCAGCTTAAGGGTTTGTGGCAGCTGGGAGAAAAGCTCCACCAGATTGACGCTGGCAGAGCCGCTAAATTGTCCAGCGCCCTGATCGCTGACGCTGCCCTGGGCAGTTCCCTGGGCGACTGAAGACTTGAATTTCAATTGTTGTAGTGACAGGCTTCCTTGGGTGATGTTTGCATCCAACTGCGTGGCAATGTCTTTGAACCGGGGATGATCTGTTTTCAGGGGGCCGCCCCAGAGCTCGAGTCGACTCACGGACAAATTGCCCTTGAGATTTAATGCTTCTGCCGAACTGCCCTGTACCTTCATGTCGGCATTAAGCCGTCCTTTGCCATTGGGAAAGTTGCCCTGTGAAGCCAAAATGGCCAGCGTATCTTCAAGCTCCCAGTTGGTGATTTTCAGGCTGGCGTCAGATTGAATGGCCTTGAGATCAAGGGGGTTTTCCGCAGACAGCGTCAGGGTGCCTTCACCGGCAAAACGGCCGATGCTGTCACCGGAGGTCATCAACACTCGGTAAGTGATGGGTTTTTTAATATCCGCTACGTCCAGGAATAGATCGAGATCTTTGACCACTGTTTTTTCTTCATTTTTAAGATCCACTGTGCCGATGGTGCCGTCGGTAATTTTGAGGATGCCGGCTATGGCCGGCAGCCCCGTCGCCCTTGAAGGTGCTGCTGTTTTAGGAGGTTTCGGCTGCTGTTGATCAGAAATATAAAATAACACTTGCGGTTTGATGATCTCGACACCGCCCAGGTTGCGGGCATTGGCTATCAGCTGCACCAATCCGCGATATCCCTTTAGTTCGGCAACTTCGATAAACACATTTTGCTGTTGATCATTGTAGGTGATGCCTTTGGCTTCAATACCGCTGAACCATTTAAAGCGCCATTGTGCAACCTGCAGATTTCCCGGCAAGCGCTGGTTGACGGATTGCAAAATATGCGGTTTCAAAACGTCGCTGGACAATACCGCCGGCAGAAACACAAAGCCGGCGAAGATCATGAAAAAAACGACAATTACAGTTCCAACTAAAAGCGGTCTTGTTTTCATCATGCTTCCTTAGCGATAGAATGTTAAAATTTCCATCCTCCTGTAATCAGATGACAGCAATTCGTCTATGCGGTTCGGCGAGGACCTGTCGGTCAAACGAATCGGTTCCCTTGGTGATCGACGGCGCATCCATCAAGGAATGACAATTTTTGATCATGGGGGCTTTGACTCAAATTAACATTAACATAATACATAAAGCCAATAATCAAAATTAATCCTGTCTTGAATTTGACGTGACACTCTATAAGATATTCCCCTTAAATCACTTGGCCTTTGTCATTTAATGCTTAATCTATTAGCTGTTGCGACCCTAAATCTCAATGCAATTATAATGATAAAGGTCAGACATGGTTAGATTTTTCATCATATTTTTCACCATTTCCGCCCTTCTGGCCGGCTACATGACCTGGCGGCTTTTTGGCCAGGCACCCTTCAGGCGACGCTGGAAAATCGCAATGGCTGTTGGCATTGTGGCCACTACATTTGCACCGGTCCTAACGATTATGATGCGGCGATCCGGCTTGGACAACCTGGGTCTTCATCTACTCACCTGGGCCGGGTATCTGGGAGTTGGTTTTTTAAGCTTTGTGTTCTCCTACCTCGTGATTCGCGATCTGGTGTGGCTGCCGGTAGCCGGTTTCAAATGGCTTAAAGCGCGCGTTGTCAAACCGGTGCGCAGCAGGCAAAAAGTCGAGCCCATTGATAGCCCTTCCCGTAGAGGGTTTCTCGTCAACTCAATGAATTATGGGATCCTGACGGCCGCAGCGCTCACTACCGGCTTTGGCGTTGCCGAAGCCAAACAGACGCCCCAGGTCAAACGGATACCGGTTCCGATCGACAACCTGCCGCCGGATCTGGAAGGTTTTAGAATCGTGCAGATTACGGACATTCATGTCAATCCCACCTTTCGGCGCTCCAGCGTGGAAGATATCGTAGCGGTGGTCAATACACTTGAAGCCGATATTGTGGCCCTGACCGGTGATCTGGTGGACGGCTCGGTAGAACAGCTCGGGTATGATGTGGCGCCGCTGGCCCGGATTCAGTCGGCTTCGGGCAATTTTTTTGTGACCGGCAATCACGAGTACTATTCCGGCGTTGTTGAATGGGTTGAAGAGGTCAGGCGTTTGGGCTTTACCGTGCTGCTCAATGAGCATCAGATGCTCACCCGCGGTCGGGCCAAACTGTTGCTGGCCGGCGTGACCGACTATCGCGGCGGCAATTTTTTGCCCTCGCACCGTTCGGATCCGCAAGGGGCCTTAACAGGGGCGCCCGCCGCGGATGTAAAAATACTGCTGGCCCATCAGCCCAAAAACATTTTTGCGGCCGCCCGCGCCGGATACGACTTGCAGATTTCGGGTCACACCCACGGCGGCCAGTTTTTCCCGTGGAACTTACTGGTCGGTTTTGCCCAGCCTTATGTTTACGGGTTGCATACCCACGAAAACACCCAGATTTATGTCAGCCGCGGCACCGGTTACTGGGGGCCTCCGGTGCGTGTGGGCTCGCCTTCTGAAATTACCCTTATTAAATTGGTTCGTCGTTAGCAAGCGATCTCAAAAATGCATCTATGATCTATGGGTTGAACCCGTTACCCGATAGCCCGTTTGTCAGCTAAAATGATGACACCCTATATTTTCAATCGGGCCAACCGGCTAAACCGGCAACCGGCAAACCGGCCTTGCCCGCAGGTCAGGCGGGTCCGATCAGACGATATAGCCAGCTGCTGTACAAACCGATGGCTTCCTCCGGGCAGACCTCATGGCAGCAATAACAGCGGATACACGTGTCGTCATCGATAAGAGCGCGTTCCTTGACAAAGCGGATTGCCTCCACCGGGCAGCCTTCGATGCAAGTGCCGCAGGCTATGCATCGGTGCCACATGACTTTTGGTCTGACGGTAAATGCATTTTTAAACATCGGTTCAATCATGCGCTGATACCAGGGGGCCGGATCCAGACCGAATTTTCGGGCTGATGTTTGCGGTTGCTTAAAATCCGGCACTCTTACGTCATTGAGGTCAGCGCCAATGATGTCGATGTCCTCTATTCGGGTGGGGCTGAGCGCGCGCTGTTGGGCTTCAACGATGATGGGGTTTCGGGCTGGATCCAGGTTCATTATTTCGCCGGCGACCACATCCAGGGCCAGAGGATTGTCAGATCCCAGAAGCAAACCGACCGGCCGTGGATCTCCAGCCCCTGGGCCGTCGCCTTCCATGGCCACAACCGCATCCATAATCGTTAAGCGCGGGGAGACATATGCGGCCAGATCGAGCAGCATGCCGGCAAAGCGCCGCACGTCATTTAGCTTGGCGTGATAACCGGGTTTGGCTAGACCGGGGACGACCCCGAAAATGTTTTTGACAGCTCCGGTCATGCCGGTAAACACATGGGTCTTCATCTTACAGAGGTTAAATATCGCCTGGGCTTCATAGACCGGGGTGATGATGTCAAAATGCTTGGTAAGCTGCCCTTCTGCGTAAGAAACGGGTCTTGAGGTGGTATCCCAGTTGACTTTAATGCCGGCTTCGCGGGCCGCCTGGTGCATGCCGCAGGTGCGATAAATTTTGTCTAAGGTTTTGGCGTTATAGCGGTAACCCCCGCCGGGCGAATCGGCAATGATGGGTTCAGCCCCATTTTCCTTGGCCATCCGGGCGACGGCCGCCACCAGAGAGGGGTGCGTTGAAACCGCCGCCTCGGGCCTGGCTTCGCGCAGCAGATTGACTTTCAATACGATCTTATCGCCCTGCCGGGCAAATTGTGGCATGCCGCCCATCAACTCCATCAGGCGCGTCAGCTTTGCATCGATTTCAGTATAATCTTGACACGCCACAATATAGACGCTGTTGTCCATTCTTTTGTCCTTTATGAGTTAGCGCTTTGCAAAAACTGCTGCTACCACAATGTTCCCCTAGCATGCCAAAATCCGGGGTCGGTGTCAAATAAATGCTGATGTTAAAGGATGCCATCCGGGCCTTTGAAACCAGACCGAATGGTTGCCGCAACGATGTGTTTATTGTTGCAGGCCTATCCTGATGGCAGCCAGAAAATCGGCTGTGCGCCATCCCCTTTTTCGATATTGGTTATACGGAATTGAAACGTGCGCACAGCGTTTATACAGGCGATCACGTTCAACCAGCAGTTCAGCATAGCAGCTGGCCAGTGCTTGCGTATTTTTCTCATGGGGTTTGCGCATAAATTTGCCCCGCCACAAAACCGGACGGGGATCGGTTCGGTAGGCGGCCAACATCCGATCCTTTATTTGGAAGGGGATTTCTAAATAAACGACTGTTGTAAGGCAGCGCAGCTGATCTAAACATTTTTCTCCGGTGTAAATGACGCTGCCGGTCGTATCGATAACGATTTTTGACTGCGGGTCGAGCGCTTCGTTTCGAATCTCTGCCAAGATTTCCGCGAGCACCTTTTTTTCATACGCCAGATATTGGGCTTCGCGCTCCTGATAGCCGTCTTGATAGGGAAACCCCATCCATTCGCCCAGAGACCGCAGCGTTCCACCAGCGCCTGCCTGTGCGGATCCCAGCTTCGACGCAATCCTGTGATCACAGTCGAAATGCTGAAAACCGTGTTTGGCCAGTTTTGCCGACCAGTAGGATTTGCCTGAACCGGACATGGCAATCAAAGAGATTTTCATGCACCTAAGTTTAACCTATTAGATGGGTCCTGCGGGCTGCGAACCACAAACACCGAACAGGGGGCATTCTGAATGACCCGAAGCATCACATTTTCCTTAAAAAAGCGCAACCAGCCTTTGGGCCTTTGAGCCGGCATCACAATCACATCTACGCTCAGCTCACGGGCTTTTTCAACAATCACTCGTGCCATCGGCAGGCCGGTAACCTGGATTTCTTCGACGGCAATCGAATTTTTAACGCTATCTGGAATGAGGCCAGAAAGCTCGTTTTGTTCCTTGTCTATCCGCTGTTTCTGGACATGTTCCATCGCACCGCCTGCAATTCGCCCATGGACCGGAAAGGGCGCGTTGACGTGCAGCACGTAAAGCCGGGCATGTTGGTCCTGAGCCAGCGCAGCAGCATAGCGGGCCGCGTAGATGGCTGCTTCTGAAAATTCCACCGGAACCATGATGTTTTTAATCGTGATCATCGCCGCTGCTCCTAAATCTGAAAAGGATCGGGCACCTTTTAGAATTTGCAATTGACGATTTACCCAGGAGGTGCATAGTATAACCTGAAATTTGATTGGAACTTGTTTAAGGCATTCGATATCATCTAACATAATCATATAAACCAGAATGACAGTTTAAAAAAGGCTCATATTCATCAAGGACCATTGTGCATGAAAAAGGAAGACATCAAGAAACTGGTCGAAAACGGAAATTTCATTTCCGGAATTTACAATTATTGTGATCGCTGGTGTGAACGTTGCCCGTTTACCGCGCGCTGCATGAATTTTGCCATGACCCGTGAGTATTCAGATGATCCTGAAGCCAGTGATATTAGTAATGAGAAGTTTTGGCAAAGCCTTTCTGATATTTTTAAGGTGACCCGGGAGTTGGTGGAAGAGACCGCTAAAGAGATGGGGGTCGATCTTGATAGCATCGATTTTGAAGAATCCGCCCGGGAAGAAGGCATTAAAGATAAGATTACCGAAAATCACGAGTGCTGTCAGGCTGCCAAGAAATACTATCAAATGGTCACTGAGTTCTTTGAATCAGAATATGTTCCCTCGCTGAACGTCGTTGACAAGGACCATATTGCAAATGCCGCTGAATTAAAAAAAAGCGATGTTCTGGATGGACCGCCCACTCTTGATGAAATGGTTGAAGTTATACACTGGTACCAGCATTTTATCTATGTCAAGCTGATGCGGGCCGTACGCGGCACGCTGGGCAATGCTGAAGAAGATTGGGAAGATTTTCCCAAAGATTCAGACGGCTCCGCCAAAGTGGCACTGATTGCCATTGATCGCTCCATGGCTGCCTGGGGGCATATGCACCAATTTTTTCCGTCCCATCAGGATCAAATTATGGCCATTATCGTACACCTTGAGCGGCTGCGCAACCGAACGGAAATGGTATTTCCGCAAGCGCGCAATTTTGTGCGGCCGGGATTTGATGAAACGCTTTAAGCTGTAAATCGGCTGATTCGTTTATACAAAGATCCTATTTCAATATGCCGATCCGGCTGACAACAAAACGATCAATAGGAATCAAAATTGGAATGCTATCGTCTGGACAATTTTTCCGTTGCCGTCGATAAACACGGGGCTGATCGATACACCAAAGCCAGTTATCCGGTACGCTACGGCAGATATGGTGAGATCAAGAGTGCCGACTACCTGTTTGAGTATAATCTAAACGCTGAAATCAAGACCATCCGCGGTTTGAATGGCAACTGGCCCCATCCGGCCGAGTGGCTCAAGCGCACCGTCGCCAATGACTGGGTGTATTATTCGGTAGGCAGATATCATCGCCTTTATTCTTTTCTAGGTGAATATTACCTGCCCTGTATGCCCTATGCGAGCAACTCACCCTGGGAGTACAATCCATTTGGTGATGTCGATATCCAGAAAGCCCTGGCAGCCGCATTCCGGCTGCCGTCAGACCTGCGCCCAATGCTCTCCAACGGTATTCCGGCCGGCATCAAAGATTATCTGGGTTGTGTCGTGGAAAACGATGCGCGAACCCTCGGCCGCAAAACGGAAAAGCTGCATGATATTCTCGGGGGAGCCGTTTCGGTTCTGCCGCCGGACAGCCGCCACGTGGATTATGACCTCATTCCGCTGATGGTGGCCGACGGTTGTCTGTACGATTGCGGCTTTTGCTGTGTAAAATCCCGGCAACGGTTTCAGCGCCGGCCGCAGGATAATATTGAGCGTCAGATCCGGCGCTTAAAGCGGTTTTACGGTGCCGATTTACGCAATTACAATGCCCTGTTTCTGGGTAATCATGACGCCCTGGCCGCCGGGGCTGAGTCCATCCGGCATGCGGCCATCGCGGCCTATCGGGCGTTTGGATTTGAATGCGCCTATCTCAAAAATCCAACCCTCTTTTTATTCGGCAGTACCGATTCGCTGCTTAACGCCGACCATCGGCTGTTTGAAGGCCTCTGCCGAACGCCGTTTTATACGTATATCAATATCGGGCTGGAATCAGCCGATGCCGCTACGCTGGCGCTCATCAACAAACCGCTGCCGCGCGAAAAAATTTATGCGGCTTTCCAGAAGATGCTCGATGTAAACCGCCGCTATCTGAATATTGAAGTAACGGCCAATTTTTTATTGGGAGAGCATCTGCCGCCCGCGCATCATGATGCGCTGATTGATCTGATTCGTAGCAACCTGAAGCGACCGTACAGCAAGGGCGCCATTTACCTGTCGCCGTTAAATACCAGCCGCAACCACAATCAGCTGCTGCGTCAGTTTGTCGAGATCAAAACCAAAAGCCGGCTGCCCACTTATCTGTACCTGATCCAACGATTGTAACAAGACCTGACTGTCTTTGTGTATGCATGGCCCCTTGCAGATATTGTTAGGTGAGGTTGCGGTGTTCACTCTTTTTGCACCTCTTGTGCTATGATGGATAAAAGAAGCAAACCGAAGATCTTTTCATCTCCGCACTTTCGCTTTTAAGCTATTAAAATAATAAAATTAAGGATCTGTCTCTTTTTTTGTTGAGAAGAGGTAGACAAAACCGGAAACCGGCATTATTCTTTTCTATTCTTTTTTTTGATGCCTAAGTAACTCTTCGATCATCTAATAGGAAGCAAACATATCTAAAATCATTTTAAATGCTGTAAAGCATTATTTTCTCGGAATCTTTGGGGCCAAACGTATCAGCACAACTTACTGCCTGCCGAGAAAACGAACAGTCAAAGGGAGGTGCTATCATGCAATTTAAAACATTTACTTACCCGATGGTCATTGCCATCATGCTGGTTGGTTTCTTTGCCAGCACACTTCCAGCTGCAGAGATCATCACGGAAAAGGATATTGTTGAAAAAGTGGTGCAGAAAGAAGATTTTATCAAAACCGCTGACAACTTCATTATACTGTTTGATTCTTCAACCTCGATGAAGGAGTTTGTCGACAAGGGAACCAAAGAAACCAAATACGACGTTGTCAAAAAAATTCTGGCAGAGAGGCAAAAGGTGCTACCGGATCTGGGCTATAATGCAGGGCTCTATATTTACACCCCATTTCAAGAGGTCTACCCCATGGGGCCCTATGATCCGGCAAAGTTTGCCATGGCAGTTGACAGCCTGCCGGCAGAGCCCAAGGGGCGAACACCCTTACCGGATGCCATTCGTGAAGTCGGGCCGATACTGGAAAAGCTCTCCGGTAAAACAGCTGTATTTGTATTCAGCGACGGCACCTTCAACGAGTTGACGGATGTCAAAGTGCCGGAGATTCATACCCGCGAACTGGCTGAACAGCACGATGTCTGTTTCTACATGATCAGCAGTGCGTCGACCTGGCAGGCCGAAAAACGTTTGACCGATATGGCCAAAGCCAATGCCTGCTCACGGGTTATTCCCATCGAGGCCTTCATCAACAATCCGGAATATATGACCGGAGCCTTGTACACGGTCAAGGCTTCAGCGGTTGTGGAAACGACTACCGAGGCCCGAATTGCTGGCCTCAGAGCGAACGATGGTTTATTTGAATTCAATGCATCCAATATCCGTCCGGAGTTTCAAAGTGAATTGGATGAGGTGGGAACGTTTCTCAATAATAATCCGGACGCCTTTGTTAAGCTGGTCGGTTACACCTGCAACATCGGCAGTGAGGAATACAATCTGGGCCTGTCCCAGCGCAGAGCGGATAGTGCCGCCAATTATCTCATGAATAAACACAACATTACCCGTGATCGCATTGTGGTGAGCTACTACGGTGAAACCAATCCGATTGCGAGCAATGAAACCGAAGAGGGCCGGATCAAAAACCGGCGGGTTGAAATTGCAATCGGCGGCTTAAACTAAAGCTAAATTCCCATTACAAAATGGGGGAGAGGACCTGTTCGTCCTCTCCCCTTTTCTTTCTCGCCCCTTTCTTCCTTGTTCTTTATTTTGCTCCTTCGCTCTTCGTAAAGTGGGGGTC
>JASFIG010000024.1:0-22759 GCA_050122795.1 Desulfobacterales bacterium | reverse complement strand
GGAGCCTGGCCAGCAGTTCGGAAAATGCAAAGGGTTTTGTCAGGTAATCATCCGCACCGGTCTGCAGCCCTTTTACGCGATCATCCACTTCACCTTTAGCGCTTAAAATAATGATAGGCGTTTTCAGTTTTTCATGTCGTATATTTTTAACCAGGCTCAGGCCGTCCCTTTTGGGCAGCATAATATCGATAACGGCCGCATCGTAGGGTTCGGTAAGCGCCATATGTAAGCCGTCTTCACCGTTGTCTTCATGGTCGACGGCAAAGCCCTCGGCTTTTAAACCCTTGATGATGAAAGAGGCGATTTTTGAATCGTCTTCTACCAGCAAAATACGCATAATTGAATCCTAAATTAATTTCTGTACACGCATTTGGATTATAATTAAGATTATATCGTATTATTTAGAAGATTCGGATTTTGGTAATTTGATACTGTTTCGGATTTCGGGTTTAGGATTTCGAATTTTGATGATTGTTTTTTCTTCGCGCCATAACCTAAATTTTTTATCGTGCCGCAATAGCTGCCCACTCTTCCTGCTCGCGTATTTCCAGAATATCGTATTCCAGATTTTTCAACCGGGCAACTACCAGCTTTTTATTTTCTGCGAACATTCCCGAGCAGACAAATATGCCATCCTTAGCCAGGGCGCGGGGCAAATCATCCAGCAGTTCTAAAATGACATGCGTAAAAATATTGGCTGCAATAAAATCATAAGTGTCTGTGATACCGGCCAGCAGATTACCGGTATACAAAAAAATGTCACCGGAATCCAGCCCGTTATGCTTTAAATTGGCGGCGGCCACATCTACGGCGACTGCATCTTTATCGACACCGCCAACAAAACCCGCGCCCAGTTTGGCGGCAGTGATCATCAATATGCCGGAGCCGGTGCCCAGATCCAAAAACGAATTGCCGGGCTTAAAATAATCTTCCATCAGCCGGATGCATAGAGCCGTGGTCGGGTGCGTTCCGGTACCAAAGGCCATACCGGGATCCAGTTCCACCACAATGTCACCGGGTTTGGCCGTGTAATCGCACCAGGTAGGCTTGACGACTATTTTTCTCCCTATTTTTTGGGGCTCAAAAAAAGCCTTCCAGGCCTCGGCCCAGTCCTCCTCATCGAGCTCTTTATAACTGACACGGTAAAGCAGGACAAAATCATTCTTTAGAAGAGATATTTGTTTTTCCAGATCCCTGCAGCGTTTATTTGCCTGCCGGTCTTTTGGAAAATACCCGATCACCGCGCGCTGTTGCGGTCGACCGATGGCATCCTCGGCCCAATCTTCTACAGGCTCTAAGGCCGGATCCTCTTCGACTACACCTGTCAGGTCAAATTCGAAAAACAGGTTGGCAATCAGCTCAGCCGCAAGGTGGCTGTCATCAGCATCAAAACTGACTTTGGCTTCGATCCATTTCATATATCAGGTATCCGTCGCCGCGCAATCGGATTTCATTTTTACGTCCCAAGGCTAACGGCTGCTGGCTTCTTGCCTCTGGCAGCAGGCTCGTCATCGGCAGGCAACAGCAAGCAGCCAGTGGCCAGCATCCAAAAATGCTGAATGGGGGTATTGAACCTCGGAACCAGGTGTATGTAATTCTGAAGCTAATTGGCAAACTTCTCCTTGGGCGGGTTGAAGTAGCCGAATTTAAGCTTTGGAAATTCCCGCCGGATGAGCTCCAGCAGATGATGCATGCCGATGGGCGTATCTTTGGCGGTCACAGCCTGCATTATCTTGAAATAGCGCAGCGGGTCGAAATTCAGATTGCGCCACTGAATCATGTGGATCGGATGGGATATCAAAAATTTTTTCAAAGCTTTTATTTCCCCGGGGGTATCGGTAAACCCGGGGCAGTTTAAATAATTGATCGCCACAAAAAGTCCGCCTCTCAAGGCAAGATGCACGCTTTTCAGGACATCGGCAAACCCGTAGCCTTTTGGACGAAAATAGGCCTGATAGCACGCCGCGCGAACACTGTTCAGGCTGACCCGAATGCTGTCCAGTCCGGCATCGATGACCTTTTGCAGCGCACCGGGCAGGCTGGCGTTGGTGTTCATGTTGATGGTGCCCCGGTGTGTTTCAGAGCGAATCAGACGAATCGCTCGTGCAATTGGTTCGGCTGCCAGCAGCGGGTCTCCTTCGCACCCCTGTCCGAAGCTGACCACGCTGTTTTTAACGCGTTTGATATGCGCCAGGGCCACTTCCGCTATTTCTTCTGGTGAGGGCGTGAAACCAATACGGTCCTGACTGCGGGGAATTTCGCTGTGTTTCTGCAAAGACAGGCAGCCCAGGCACCGGGCATTGCAGTGCTGGGCGGTGGGAATTGGCGCTTCATAGCGGCTAAGAAAAAAGTTCTTAGCCGCCGGGCACCCGTATTGTAGGGCGCATTTTTCAAGATGTGCCCGCAGGCGATTGGCAGGCATTTGCCGGCGCATTCGGTCGATGCCGCCGGCAATATCCTCAGGTTTCATCAACCGCAGGTCCTGGCGCTTTTCCCGATCAACCAATATCACCGCCGATCGAAATTTACCCCGGTGCCAGCCCACCGCACCATAGGAAAAAAGCGGCAGCGCCAGTGCTTCCTGGGTTTCTACAAAAGTGCCCAGATGGGAAATGACATAACCCGGGGAATTAAAGGCGGTCACCGGATATAACGCCTGGCCGGTCGCATAAGGATTCTCATTTACGGTTTCAATCCGGCCCGATTGCAAATTCAACAAAACCGGCCGGCGCTGCGGCAGATACATGAGTTCACTGCCATATGGCAAAATGCGGGTATTTTTCAGCGTCAACGGTACGGGGGTTGCCCCACCCGTCCCCAGGGCAGCATAGTCGTCGAGCTCAAAAATATCTCCGTGTTCATCGGCCACCAGCGCTTTTAGCAGTCCTTTTTTCATTTTAAGCGTTATGAATTCCGGTATGTTAACAACCCGATTGATTCTCAATGAATGCGGGGTAGGAACTACGGGTTAAACCGCTGTACCTGTCACCGGCCGTCGGTTTTCATGAAATGGGATGAGCTTGTTCAATTGTAATATCTTGCGACTTTTAGGCTTCACCGGCAAACGGGATAACGGGCTCAACGGTCTAACGCTCAATATACATAACACATTTGGACGTGCGCCCATCCACCTTGAGCGTAAACGGTTTGTCCAGTCGCACATGCGCCACGTGCGTCGTTTGATTGGCCACCGGCTGGCCAGTCAGCCAGTCCCAGTCGATAAAATCCGAATCTCGATCCAGAACGGTAGCATAAGTGATGCCCAGGGTGGTGATATTGTGAAAAAAATGCGAACCCTGGGATGGATCGGCCTTTAATTTTTCTGAATCGGTCTCCACCATGGCCCCAACGCCGCAAATTTCGGCCCAGCTCACCGGGATTCCCAGCCAGCGATCGGCAGAGCCCCACCGGCCCGGGCCGACCAGCAGATATTTACGGGATTCATTCAGCAGGCCGGCGTTTAGCTCGCCAATCTCCCGGGCGATTTGGGGCGTCTTGGCAGCATCAAATTCATCGGGTTTTATAAAGAGGATGTCGGTCATATCCTTTTTTTCAGCGTTGCCCAAGGCATGGGACGAGACACAAAACGACCGCGCTATTTCAGCATCGCTGATTTCAACCTGAAGCAGTTCCGCGCGCGCTGTCATCGGCCTGAGCTGCAAAAAAGCGAATTCCGATTTCCGTTCCGGATCCTGGGACAAATTGATTGAAAATTCGAGCTCCACCGGACAGCCCATTCCTTCATGGCCTAAATCCAGCGCTTCCGCCAGTACATCAGCCAGCGGGAACTGACCGTATTTTAAAACCTGCGCAAAGGTCAACACCCGATATCCGGGCATGTGAGCCGAATCCCGGATGCGGTGTTCTTCCGGGATATAGGTGCTGGCCAGGAGCTTTACCGGTGCTTCTTCATCGGCATCGCTGACATCTCTTTTGACAAGATTGGCATCCTCTAAAATACCCACCTCCGGTGGATCACCTGCCATGTTCAGGGCATAAAAAAACTGCTGGGAGTTTTCCAGGATATCATCGACAGTGGATCGCTGCGGCAGTAATTGCGGATATTTGGGAGAAAAGCGCAGGGCTTTCCCACCTTCCATGACCGTCTTACCCAAACCCAGGGCCACCGTCGCAATGCCTTCTTCGGGCTTCATTTTCGCAAAGGGGTAATAATTGTGCGACTGGGCGACACCGGATATGGCCGGGTAAAAATACTGGCCGTATTGTGCTCCCACCAGCTGCTGAATGATGACAGCCATTTTCTCTTCTTCGGTGCGGTGGCCCACGCGTTTTGAAAAAGCCTTGGGGTCTCTGAAGTAAGTTGACGCATACACCAGTTTAATGGCGTTTATCAGCTGGAACAGGCGGGTGTCGGGATCCGCATGATCATTGGGAAGCATATAGGTTCGATACAATCCCGCATAGGCGCGAAATTGCGCATCCTCCAGCAAGCTCGACGACCGAACCGCCAGCGGGTAGGAAATGCGTTCAAGATAGGCCTTCAGCTCATCGGCGATCCAGGACGGAAAATGGGCGTTGAGAAAGAGCTGCGCAATTTCTTCATCCGGCATATTGGATTTGGCCAGCTCTTTGAGTTTATTTTCTTCGATGAAGTCATCAAAGCCTTCGGTGGTCACGACCAGGGTCTGGGGAACCTGGATATTGACATCTTCAAATTTTTTCTGGATGGCTGGCAGCCGTTGCAGCAAATTAGCGACAAAGGCCAGACCCCGCGCCTTTCCGCCCAGCGAGCCTTTGCCGATTTTAAAAAATTCAGTAGCCGGATCAAAATCGCCGGGATCAAAGTTGACCACCACGCCTTTTTGGCGGCGCTTGCGCCAGCTTTGAATCATTGAAATCAGGTACTCGCGGTGGCTTTCAACGCTGGCAAAGTCATCATAGCGCAGCGGACGCATTTTAGATGCCAACACAATTTCGGTGCGCGCAAACAGCCACCTGGATAAATCATTGCGGCTGCAATGATGAACAAAGCTGTCTTCCGGGATGGTGGCCAAAAGCTCTTCAAATTTGCGCAGGTTGGGCGCACGGGTTATTTCGCGGCCGTCGGGTTTGCGAAAGACAAAATCGCCGAATCCCAGCTGATCCACGAAAAACGAGCGCACCTCGGCATGCAGGCTGGGCGAGTTTTTATCAACAAAAGCGGCCGGCACGCTTTTGGCCCTTTCGGCATTTGAGGATTCAGAGCTGGTCAGCAGCAGCGGAATGTCGAAGCGTTCTTTTTTGATCCGGGATAGAAAAGTCACACCGGCATTTTCATCGAGAACACCATTGCGCGGGAAACGAACATCTGAGATCACACCCAGAATGTAAGGTTCAAATTTTTTAAACAGCTGTACGGCCTCCTCGAAGCTTTCGGCCACCAGGATTTTGGGCCGTGCCCGCATGGTCAGCAGTTTATGCTCTTCGTGGTGCCGGTATTCCATTATGGCCTGGGTCTGGCTGACCAGTTCTTTGTATAGCACCGGCAGCAAAGAAGAAATGTAGGCCGGAGAATCCTCCACAAAAAGGATGACCCGGATGCCGGCAAATTTGGTATCGTGCTCGACGTTGAGGCGGTCTTCAGCGCTCTTGACCAGCGCCACTAAAATATCCGTATTGCCCGACCATACGAAGCAGCGGTCAATCGCCGGCGGCCCGCTAAAACCCGGCAGGCATTTCTGGGCCGGTGACGGCAGCGAATCATGGGCCAACAAAATAACCGGCAACTCCGGCGCCTTTTTTTTGATTTCTTCACCCAGGGTAAAAACATCCATATCCGCCAGCTGGCTCATGGAGATGACCATGTCAAATCTCTTTAGATTCAACATGGCCAGGGCTTCCTGGGCGGTGGACACCCAGGTAAAGCGCGGCGGGTTGCTCAGATTCAGACCGCGATATTCATGAATGATGCGTTCAGACAGGCGGCAGTCTTCTTCCAGAATCCAGGCGTCGTAAGGGGTGGAGACCAGTAAAATATCTCTGATCTTACGGGCCATCAGTTCATGAAAAATTTTAAACCGCGGGTCAAAATCTTCGGCAAAGCTTTCGATTTCCAGCGTCATAGTGTACCTATATCATAAAAACGTGAGACTTATTGCGTTGGTATTGTAACTTGAAGCTAATCGAAATATAAATGATCACTTAATCAGGTTGCCCGTTAGCCAGTTTAGCCGGTTAGGCCCGTTAATAAAAGGAATAATATCTGTTTCTTTATTTTACGGGTCAACGGGCTAACGGGAAACGGGCTCAACCTTAACATCTTTGAGATCGGTTTTGATTACGCCACAGCACATCAATTTGCCTGTAAACATGTGCTACCTGCATACTCATTTCAACCATATCTTTTGTCAAATCGCAATAATTTTGGACTTGGCTTTCAAAAAGGTAATGTATATAAGATCCTAAAGCAAATCGGTCCTGAGTTGATATTAAAAATGAGGAAATCGTTGTGAACATCTGGATGATCCTCAAAAAAGCATTGGATTTATATCCTGACAAGATTGGCGTTGTCGACGGTAAGCAATCGTATACCTATCGGCAGGTCGGTGAGCGCGTGGCCGGATTGGCCCGCTATTTTCAGGAACAGAAAATTCAACCCGAAGATCGCATCTCCGTTCTGGAAGTCAATTCGCACGCTTACATGGAAACCTACTATGCCGCTGCCGGATTGGGCGCAATTCTCAACCCGCTCAATTATCGCCTGGCCGCCCGGGAGATCGCTTATATTTTAAATGATGCCGGCAGTCGCTGGTTGATTGCCGCAACGCGCTTTGCAGATGTGGTCAAAGGCGTATTAACAGAGGGGGTGCCCCTCGAAGGCATTGTCTGGATTGGCGACCCACCGGATGCGTCATTTCCGCTTCAGTGCCACAGCCTTGAAAATGCCATTTCAACCGGTGGCGGGTATTTTGAGCCCGTATCTGTTGATGAAAACCAGGTGGCTCACCTGTACTACACCAGTGGCACCACCGGGCGTCCCAAAGGCGTCATGCTCACCCATAAAAATGTCTGCAGCCACGCCCTGATAACGATCGCCGAGCTGAAACTGGTGGACACCGATGTCTGGGGCCATATTGCCCCCATGTTCCATCTGGCCGATGCCTGGGCCACATTTGCCATAACCTGGGTCGGCGCACAGCATGTAATGGTCCCTCAATTTGAGGCCGAAGCCGTCATGGCCGCCATCGAACGGCAAAAAATAACCCTGAGCAATTTAATTCCCACCATGCTCAACTTGATGATTAAACATCCGAGGGTGGCCGAATATGATTTTTCCAGCCTGCGGGAAATCCTCAGTGGGGGCGCACCGATTGCACCCGAGCTGGTGAAAAGCATCATGCAAACCCTTGGCTGCGATTACATTCAAACCTATGGTATGACCGAAACCAGCCCGTATTTGACCTTCAGCATCCTAAAAGCGCATTTAACGGCGCTGCCGCCTGATGCCCAATTAAAATATAAATCCAAAACCGGCCGGCCGGCAATCGGTGTGGATCTTAAAGTCGTGGACGAGCAGGGAGATCCGGTTGCGGCTGATGAGCAGCAGGTGGGAGAGATCTGGGTGAAGGGAGATACGATTACGCCCGGTTACTGGAACCAGCCCAAGGAAACCGCCAGTGCATTTAGCAATGGCTGGCTGCACACCGGCGATCTGGCCACCCTGGATTCGGAAGGCTATGTCAATATTGTGGATCGCAAAAAAGACATGATCGTGACCGGTGGGGAAAACGTGTACTCCACCGAAGTTGAAAACGTGCTGTACATGCACCCCAAGATTCTGGAGGCCGCTGTTTTCGGGGTGCCCGACGAGCGCTGGGGAGAGGCGGTCAATGCCGCTGTGGTGCTCAAAACCGGTGAAACCGTCACTGCGGATGAACTCATCGCCTTTTGCAAGGAACACCAGGCCGCCTACAAGGCTCCCAAAGCAATTGTATTTTTAGATGAGCTGCCCAAAACCGGATCCGGCAAAATCTATAAAAAGGGCCTGCGCGACCCATTCCTGAAACCAAAGCAGACCGAAGACTAATTCACGCGGCATTATCGTTTACGCGAATCCTGCATTTTCTTTGCATCCCATGGCGTTTCTTAGACTTCAAAACGAGCACGGGGATTCAATCTGATAACCATCATGTGCGGACACGCACGGCATAGGCGCGCGGGGTTCGTGATTGCCAGTCCCGGGTTCCACGGCTGAAATCAAAGAGACTGGATGACCGTGCATCGTCATCCGCCGCCGACCAAATCCACCAGGCATCCGTTTCCAGCAGCGGTGTCATGTTGCGTTTTCCCTTTCCCTCTTGATAAAGCGTTTCAAGCTCTTTGCCTGATGGCATTCGCCATCCGCCGCCACTTATTTCAAGACCCTTTGAGGAATTCAGTTTGATTGTGGTTGCGGAAACGCGCTTCAGGTTCGGCAAAAAGAAGCGTCTGTTTTAGTCATGCAGGTGCTTAACCAGATGGCCCAGCTCGGGAAATATCAGCCGGGTGCAGGCCAGCTTGCAGGCATTGAGGCTGCCCGGCATGCAAAACACCACAGTGTTGCCGATAACACCGGCGGTGGCACGGGACATGATCGCGGCGGAATCGATCTCATCCATGCTGAGCTGGGCAAACAGCGGGCCGAACGCGCTCAGCTCTTTGGTAAAAAGCGGGCTGACGGCTTCAATGGTCACATCTTTTTTGGTAATTCCGGTGCCGCCGCTTAATAAAACCACTTCAGGGGCTGATTTTGAAATCCAACCTTCAAGGGCGGCCGCAATTTGGGCAGCATCGTCTGGAATTACCTGATGAAAAACGACACTATGACCTTTTCTTTCAGCCTGTTCCCGGATCCATTGACCGCTGGTATCGTTCTCGAGTGCCCGGGTGGTGGACACCGTAATGATGCCCAGGGCAACGGATCGGGGAGCCTGTTTTTTATGCTCGTGGACGCCCATGATCAACCTGGATTGGAATTTTGGGTCTTACGCAGGACGCGGCTCAAGCTTTAAATTGCCCGTCATTTACATTAAAAGACCATTTTAAATATATTAAATTTTGATTTAGGATCAAGAGATATATTGGCGTATGATACGGTCGTCGGTCAAGCAACATTATTATACCTTGATTTTAGCCTTCTTTTTTCTTAAGCTAAAATCTAAATTTTGCATGAAATTAATGAGATATCGGATATTATGACGCCAAAGAGCAAATTCCCCTGCAGCGGAGTAATACTGTCCGGTGGATTGGCCAACCGCTATGAGGGCACCGAAAAAGCCCTGCTGCGGGTGGGGGGGGAACGGATCCTGGATCGACTGTATGCTATTTATCGCCAGCTGTTTGACGAGATCATTCTGGTCACCAACACCCCCGAGAAATTTTTAGCATGGGACCTGTTGATCGTATCGGACCTTTTCCCGATCAGAAGTTCTCTGACCGGAATTCATGCCGGCCTGTTCTATATGTCAAATGCGTATGGCTTTGTTTCGGCTTGCGATACACCTTTTCTGAAAAAGGAAATGGTTGAGACCATTGTCGGAAAGATCGAAGCCCACATCGACATTGTGATGCCCGAAACGTCGGCCGGACTTGAGCCGCTTTGTGCGGCCTATTCCAAACGCTGCCTTGAAGCCGCTCAGAACCATCTGGAACGGGAAAAACTAAAAATTACCAAAACGTTTCGCAAAAGCCGTATCAAAACCATCTCCGAGAAGGCCTTGCGCAAAATCGATCCCGAGTTGCGGTCTTTTTTTAATATTAATACACCCGAGGATTTGGCGCGTGCAGAGGAAATGGTCAATTCGTTAAATGGTTGAATCGTCAAATCGTTTAGAAAGGATAACATCCTCTGACGAATTGACAAATCAACTATTTGACGATTTAACTTTTTTCATTTCAGGAGTGTGTATGGCTAAACTTACCCACATCGATGAAAAGGGACAGGTCCGGATGGTGGATGTCACCCCGAAAAAGCCCACGGAACGCATGGCGCAGGCCGGTGGGATGATTTCCATGAGCCCGGAGACATTTGACGCGATTCAAAATCAAAAAGTGATAAAGGGCAATGTCCTTGAGACCGCCCGCATTGCCGGTATCATGGCCGCCAAGAAAACCGCGGAACTCATCCCCATGTGCCACCCCTTGAATATCACCCATATCCGAATAGATTTTTTGCCGGATGCGACCAAAAGCCGCATCGGCATTGAAGCGGCTGTACGCGCCATCGATCAGACCGGTGTTGAAATGGAAGCCATTACGGCTGTCTCGGTTGCGGCCCTGACCATATACGACATGTGTAAATCCATTGATAAAGAAATGACCATCTCAAAAATCCAGTTATTGAAAAAAACCGGCGGTAAAAGCGGCACATACGCTCGTAAAGGAAAATAAATCCGATGATGATTCGCCTTTTTTTGAATACCAAATGCGCCCTGGTACTCACCGCTGCCCTTGCATTCATTATTACCGGATGCCCGGCGCCGATTAAAAGACCCCCGGAAGAGGTTGCGTTGATTCGCCTTTCGCGTTTTTCATACCCGGATTTTCATGATGACCTGGAACTCGACGGTCTGGAACACAGTATCTTAAAAAGCCTGGAATATCTGGAAAGAGTACCGGCAGATCGATCCTTTCAGTTTGGCGAAGATCGCTATGACGCGGTTTATTTGAAAAAATCGTTGCAGCATTTTCTGGATTTTATCCAGACCAGCCCCTCCGACAAAGAATTAGAAAAATTCATTCGCACCCATTATATCGTCTATCAATCGATCGGCCGAGATCAAAAAGGCGAGGTTTTATTCACCGGCTATTACGAGCCTCATTTAAGCGGGCGTTTAGATAAAAACGCGGAATATCCGTATCCGATTTACGCCCTGCCAACGGATCTGATGAAAATCGATCTGTCACCCTTCAGTGAAAAATACAAAGGGCAAAGCATCGTGGGGCGCTACACGGATCAAACGGTGGTGCCGTATTTTGATCGCCGCGAGATCGAAGAAGAAAACGCACTGGTCGGCAGAGCCGAGGCCCTGGCGTGGGTGAAAGACCCGGTGGATGTGTTTTTCTTGCAAATTCAGGGCTCCGGCAAAATCTTTCTGGACACCGGTGAAGTCATCAACGTGCATTACCATGGCAGCAACGGTCGACCGTATCGCAGCATCGGGAAACTTCTTATTGAAGACCAAAAAATACCCCGCGAAGAAATGTCCATGCAAAGAATCCGTTCCTATTTGCAGGCCCATCCGGAGGAAATGGCGTCGGTTTTCAACTACAACCCCAGTTATGTCTTTTTTAAAATTGAGCCTGAAGGCCCCCTGGGCTCCATAAATGTCCTGCTGACACCGGGGCGCTCGGTTGCATTGGATCGACGCATATTTCCACATGCGGCCCTGGTGTTTATCCAAACCCAGAAGCCGGTGCTCAACAGCGCCGGTCAAATAGACCGCTGGGTGGATTGTCGTCGCTTTGTACTCAACCAGGATACCGGCGGCGCCATTCGGGGACCGGGACGTGCCGATCTGTTCTGGGGCAACGGGCCCTATGCTGAAATGGCCGCCGGTCATCTGGCGCATGTCGGGGAACTGTACTTTTTGATTTTAAAACCAGATATATCAAAAGAATAAATTGGTTATGGAGTATTGGAGTACTGGAGTGCTGGAGTAATGCTTAAAGGGTTGATGCCTTTTTTTCAGTACTCCAATACTCCATCGCTCACGTACTCCAGGCCTGAGTCCTTCAAAAAAAATTTGGAAACATTAATAATACCCTATTTATCGGTCATAGTACCAATTGACGATATAAGACACTTTAGGCAACCAAAGGAAAGCCGGTTATCCTTGACACTTTTTCCCGGAACGAGTACTAGACAGCCTTTTAGTTGAGATTGAATCAAATAATACAGATCATCAGAGGATTATCATGTTCGGCATCGGCATGCCCGAATTGCTTTTATTGCTGGCGATTGCACTAATCGTCATCGGCCCTAAGAAATTACCGGATCTGGCTAAATCGCTGGGCCGCGCAATGCGGGAATTTAAAAAAGCAACCAATGAATTTAAAGAATCCATCCAGATTGACGAGGACCTATCCGACGTCAAAAAGGCCTTCGATGATATGGGCAGCGACATTAAAGATTCCGTTAGCCTGACGAAAGACACGGCCGAGTTTAAACGACCCGCTGATCCGAATTCCACCGAAGACCGGACAGATACAACCAAAGAACAACCCTCCGAAACCGACGATCGTACTGAAAATGTGAAGCAGGCGTTTGAGAAATTAAACGACAGCGACAACGCATCTTCTGAAATAGCAAAAGAGCGCAGCGCCGACACTGATGATACAGAAAAGCCCGAGGAATCCGAAAAAGATGCTCGCTGAAGAAGAGAAAATTCCGTTTACCTCCCATCTTGAAGAGCTCAGGAGTCGGCTGATTAAAATCTTTATAGCCATCGGCATCGGTTTTGCGGCTTCTTATGGTTTTAAAGAAACGTTGTTCGAAATCCTGGTTCGGCCTTTGGTAAAGGTGATGGAAGCCGGAGACCATCTAATTTTTACCGGTCTGCCCGAAGCGTTTTTTACCTACCTGAAAGTATCCCTGTTATCCGGCATCATGCTGGCCAGCCCGGTCATTCTCTACCAGTTCTGGATGTTTGTCGCACCGGGTCTGTACCGAAATGAGCGCCGCTTGATGGCTCCCATCGTTTTACTGTCCTCGTTTTTTTTTATTGCCGGTGCGCTCTTCGGTTATTTTATCGTCTTTCCCTGGGGCTTTAAATTTTTTCTGGGATTTGCCACCGAATCCATTCGTCCCCTGCCCTCCATGAAAGAGTACCTGGCCTTTTCAGCCAAACTGCTGCTGGCCTTCGGGCTGGTATTTGAACTGCCCATGGTGCTGACCTTTATGGCGCGTCTGGGTATCGTTTCAGTGGATTTTCTGAAGCGCAATCGTAAATACGCCCTGCTGTTATTTTTCGCCGGAGCAGCCATTTTAACCCCGCCGGATGTCGTCACCCAGGTGATGATGGCCCTTCCGCTGATGGTCATGTATGAGCTCAGCATTATAGGCGCCCGCATTTTTGGCAAAAAAAAGGCGGCGCCCGAGAAAGAAGACGATAAAGCCGAGCAGGGCGCATCATCTTAATATGCAGCCTTTTTGAAACGGCCCGGAATGTCGAATTCAGCATAAATAAAATTCAGAAAAAATGTGTCGTCTTTTTAGGCCTGCAGAACGTCAATTGTGAAGGGTTCTGCCAAATATTGTTGTCAGCTGAACAATATATCGATCATGGTTTTCAAAAAATCGATAATAATAATGGTTTCAGAGGGTTATGTTGTTATTGGGTTTGAGCTTTGTGATTGACAGAAGGGTGTAAGCCTGATATGGAAATAAACTTATATTAAATACCTCTGGCAAAGGTGAACCGTTGACAAAAGGAGGGCAATAGAGAATCATGAAAAAAATGTTGTGGATCTTGGTTGTTGTCGCAAGCGCCGCCCTGTTTCTAGCCGCCGGAATTTACGCCAAAACCGTAGCGGATGTCATCCCGTTGCAGGACCCGGCATATAAGGAGCACACCAAAGGCGTTGTTCAGTTTTCACACGGAAAACACCAGAAAGAATATGCCGAACAGTACCCGGATCTGTACAAAAACGGCTGTGGGGAATGTCATCACGATAAAGACGGCAAGGCACTTACCGGTTTGAAAGAAGGCAATCCGGTTCAAAGGTGTATCGAGTGTCACACGAAACCCGGGGAAGTTCCCAAAGAGCTTAAAAAGCAGTGGCGCGAAAAAAAGGTCAAAAAAGCCGAACAAAAAAAAATGGAGATGGAATATCACGCCGAGGCTATACATGATAACTGCCGGGGCTGTCACAAGGCCTTCAACAAAAAATATAAACCCAAAAAGGCACCCGTAACCTGCACCAAGTGCCATCCGAAAAAAGAAGGAGAATAGCCTGATCATCAAAAAAGGCGTGCATCTTTAAGATGCGCGCCTTTTTTTTATCAATCGCTTTTCAGGAAATGACATGGCCGTATCCGGGTTGATAAATTACGGCTCAAACGCTTCACCGGTTTTTCTCATTACCGTCGCTGCCCACCCCTGCTCGTCAGCCGTCCAGACCGCTTCAAAATACCGCCCGTCATACAGCGCCAATAAATTTTGCTGCTCCTGGGAGCGAAAACCGGATAGGATCAGCCAGCCGCTGCTATCGGTTAGCCGTATCATCTGGGGATAAAGGTGCTTCAAACTCGGATAGCGTAAATTGGCAATCACCATTGAAAAGGGGTCATCGATGGTCTCAATCCTGCGGTCAAATATCGCAAGCCGATCCTGTAAACGATTGAGGTCCCGATTTTGACCGGCCTCTGCAAGGGCACAGGGATCAATATCGATGCCCAAACCCTTTTTAATTCCCAGACCAATGGCGGCAATCGCCAGAATGCCCGATCCGGTGCCGATGTCCAGCACCGAGCAATCCGCTCCCAGCCAATTCGGGCGCACTTTCTTTAAAACATATTCAACGGCCCTGACCGACAGCCGCGTGGTCGCATGCCGGCCCCCGCCGAATGCCGCCCCGGGCTGGATGCGAATAACCACATCATCGGGTGCCGGTTGAAAGCGGTGCCCCGGTGGCGCGACCACGACATGATCCGAAATACGCACCGGTTTGTTAAACGACGGCACCAGACAGGTGCTGCCAAATTCATAGATATATTCCAGTTCACCTTTAGCAACTAAATCCTTCAGCAATACCCTGGTACGGGCTTTGTTCAGGCCGTAAGTTGTGGAGATGGTCTTTTCAAGTTGCCGGGGTGTTAATCGGGTGGGTGATGCGGCTACATTTTTTAAAACCGCTTTTTCAATCCGCTGAATATCCATTGATCGTGTGTCATGACGCTTTTTTGTGTTGATAGGCCGTTGCATTGCGCACCAGTGCCGGCGCCCATTGCGGGGTGCCTAAAGCATGGATGTGGGTATAGGTGGCGAGCACGTTTTTATAGCAGATGCCGTCTCTGTCCTGCGTAATCCCGACCCCCCGCTGCATGTGGAAAACCAGATTCTTTTCAGTGCCGCTCCATTTCAGTACCCGGGAATAGTGAAACTCATGACCCCGGATTTCAGCGCCGATGTCATAGTAGGGATTGGGGTTTTCAACGGTCACAACCGTATAGCCGTGACCCTGGGGCCGGGGATAAAAATCAAAGGTCAATGGCAATACCCCGACCATGGGATAGGATTTTTCCGCGAGCACCAGCTCTTCGCCCAGGTACATCAAACCACCGCATTCGGCGTAAATCGGCAGACCGTCTGCGGCCATGGCCTTGAGCGTGTCACGGAAGCCTTTATTTTCAGCCAGCTGCCGGGCATGGGTTTCCGGAAAGCCACCTCCGATGTATAGCGCATCCAGGTCCGGCAATGTGTTTTGTGCCAGAGGGCTGATAAAAACGGTTTCCGCACCGGCCAGTTTGAGGGCCTCGATATTTTCCGGATAGTAAAACTGAAAGGCCGAATCTTTGATAATACCAATCCGCGGCTTCTGCGCTTCATCAGAGCTTTTCACACTTCTGACTTCTGTCCTCTGTCCTCTGTCCTCTGCTTGTGGGCTGCTGGCTGCTGGTGACTGGCTACTGGCAGTGACTTTGAGAGCGGGTAAATCCTGGATGCATTCGTAAACGGCATCCAAGTCAATATGGTCGCTGGCAACCTGAGCAGCTGTATCGATGGATTCACCGGCCCAGTCATGTTCGGGGGTGGGCACCAGCCCCATGTGGCGTTCCGGAAAAATCTGGGTTTTCAGCTTGGGTATGGCACCCAGAACCGGGATTCCACAATAGTGCTCGATGTTGTCGCGCAGGATGCGTTCGTGGCGGGCGCCTGCCACCCGGTTGAGCACGACGCCTTTGATCATCACATCCGCATCAAACCGAACAAGGCCGGAAATGACCGCCGCCATGGTGCGAGTAATTTTGGTGCAATCCACGCACAGCAGGACCGGGGCTTTGAGCAATTTGGCCAGCTCAGCCGTGCTGGTGCTGCCGGCCAGATCGATGCCGTCATAAAGCCCGCGGTTGCCCTCGATGACGGCAATATCATCCGGGTGGGTGTGGGTTAAAAAGGACTGACCGATTTGGGAAGACGCCAAAAGAAAGGTGTCCAAATTATAACAGGGCCGGCCGGCCGCCAGAGCCAACCAGCCCGTATCGATATAATCCGGACCTTTTTTAAAGGGCGCGATGGACTTGTTGCGTTTCTTCCAGGCGGCAATCAGTCCGATGGAAAGGATGGTCTTACCCGATCCGCCGCGCAGGGCGGCAATCAAAATCCTGGGAGCAAACGTGCCATCTTGATGCATTGAAGCCTATGCGGGCGTCAAGGAAAAAGGGGCTCGTGGACGAACCCGATCATTCCTTTTCTTCGTGTTCTGCACCCGCCTGCTTGCCGGTGCCTTTCAGTCCGTATAATGACGTGCTGCCGCTGGACCAGTATTCCAGAACCTCTTCCTGCACCAGGCGATTGATGACTTTTTTAGCCTCGCGCGGTTTGGCTTCTAAAATCTTGGCCAGGTCATTAAAATAAAATTTGGACTTGGTTTTTTGTTTCTTTTGCAACGCTGCGACAATTTTCTCTTTTGATTCCTCGTAGTCCAGTGCCATAATTGACCTCTTTTCGGCAAAATGCAGGGGGCACTTTGTATATGTATGCCCCCTGCAGTATTAATTGGCGCTTAAAACTTGAATTGCGTGGTCTGACGCCATGTAAAATAAGCCGGATCACGGAAATCATCGATCAGATGATGGGTAAATTCCAGCTCGCATACCTCAAAGAATCGTTCCCATCCGATGCGCTCGGCCCATTCGCCCAGACGCTCGTATTTATTGGCGCCTTTTTCGTAAGCCTGCACGATGTGTTTGATGCACTCCGTGGTCTTCGGCCAGCGCGGCGGCTCATTCGGAATAAACGCCACCACCACCTTGGAAAACTTGGGGGTGCTGATGCGGTTGGACACCTTTCCGCCCGCCATGATGACGATACCGTCACCTTCCGTGTCGGCCAGGGGCATGGAGGGGCACATGGTGTAACAATTGCCGCAGAACATGCAGCGTTCTTCTTTGACCGCCACGCTGTTGACCTTTTCGCCTTTAAACTCGACCTTGGCCGGCTTGATGGCGGCCGTCGGGCAGGCGGCGATTGCCAGCGGGATCTCGCACATCTTGTCCAGATATTCATGATCCAGCATCGGCGGTTTGCGATGGTAGCCCAGGATGGCAATATCCGAGCAATGCACCGCACCGCACATGTTCAGGCAGCAGGCCAGGGATACGCGCAATTTGGCCGGCAGCTTGTGCTCCTGGAAATAATCAAAGAGCACGTCCATGGTGGCCTTGACCGGCCCGGAGGCATCGGTGGCCGGGGTGTGGCAGTGCAGCCAGCCCTGGGTATGCACGATGTTGGTAATGGAGGTGCCAGTTCCGCCCACCGGAAACTTGAAGCTGCCGCCGGCAAACTTGCGGCTTTCAAGATCCTTGATCAGCGGATCGACCTTGCTTTCCTCGTCCACCATAAACTCGATGTTGTTGCGGGTGGTAAACCGCAGGTGGCCGTCGCAATGTTTTTCCGCAATTTCACAGATCTCTCGGATGAGTGTGGTGCTCATCAGCCGTGCGCCCCCGCAGCGGACCGTAAAAACCTTGTCGCCGGATTCGGCCACGTGCACCAAGACGCCGGGTTTGATGACATCGTGATACAGCCATTTGCCCTTGTTTTTGGCAATCACCGGCGGATAAAAGTCGTCATATTTTCGCGGACCGATGTCTGAAATTCTGTTTTCCATCGGTTTGTCAGGATTGTAACCTGATGATACAAATGCCATGGTCTTATCCCCCTATCTCTGATGATATTTTCTAAATTCGTTGATATCGCGATCGAATCCGCCCGGCACCTCGTCTTCTTTCCAGAAGATATACGGATTGGATCTGGGCTCCTGAACCATGCGCGGGTCGGGTGCGATGCCGGTGACCTCCAGCAGTTTCTGGAAACCCTGGCGCTTCATCAGCTCGCCGAGCCGCTCGCGGTTCTTGCCTTCTTCCATCCACCAATCCCAGATGGCCTCGATGACTTCCTTGATCTCGTCATAAGGCTCTTCGGCCTTGACGAAGGGCACCAGCATCGAGCTCATCTGGGCACCATCGAGAATCGGGGCCTTGGCACCGACCAGAATGGACAGACCGGTGTCTTCTCCGATGCGCAGCGCTCTGGGCATAACATTGATGCAGTGCATGCAGCGGTTGCACTCCTTGTCTTCGATCATCAGCTTGTTGCCTTCCATCCACATGCACTCGGTGGGACAAAGGTCGCAGACTTCTTTCTGGATGTCGAAGGCACCCCAGTCACGGCCGCTGTGGTCGTTGGCATTGGGCGCGATCTCACCGCCGATATATGCCTGGACCGCTTCCTGGTCGATACGGATATCGTCTCGCCAGGTACCGATAAAGGACATGTCCGCCCGGGCAATGGACGCCACGCAGCAGTTGGGGCAGCCGTCAAACTTGAATTTGAACTTGTACGGAAATGCCGGCCGGTGCAGCTCATCCTGGTATTCCTGGGTGAGGTGGTAGCAGAGCGCCTGGGTATCATAGCAGGCGTATTCGCAGCGTGCCTGGCCGATGCAGTCGGCCGGTGTCCGCAGGTTGGAGCCCGAGCCGCCCAGGTCCTGATTGAGGTTGTGGGTCATCTCATAGAAGATTTCCTCCAGCTGCTTGGTGGTGGTGCCCAGAAAAATAATGTCACCGGTGGAGCCGTGCATGTTGGTGATGCCGCTGCCGCGGAAGTCCCACAGATCACACAGCTGCTTTAAGTATTCTGCGGTATAGAATTTTCCGCCCGGCTGGGCCACCCGCATGGTATGAAAGTGCGCCACGCCCGAAAATTCTTCGGGCTGGTCACAATAGCGGCCGATGACGCCGCCGCCATAGCCGAATACGCCGACGATGCCGCCGTGTTTCCAGTGGGTTCGGCCGTGTTTGAACGAGAGTTCCAGTACCCCCAGAAGGTCTTCAACAACATCTACAGGAATCTGAAATTCGACTTTCTCCTTGTTTTTCGCCCTGACTTCGGCCTGTTGCTTCAAATCCGAAACAAAACTCGGCCACGGCCCGCTTTCGAGCTGGTCCAACAACGGGGTTTTATGTTTTGCCATTATTTACCTCCATTAATGTTAATGATTTCGCTTCAACGAAGAACAATCATCTTCCCCTCCCGGGATCTGCTGAAATTCACCTCCTCTCAATCTATTTTTTCTGTCTTTATCTTAAATATTTTCAGTGATTTTTTTTAGAAATAATCAAAGGATCTCATATAGAATTAATCTTTATACTTGTCAATAAAAAAGCAGCGTTGGAGCGGATTTAAGACACATTAATCGCCTCATGAAGCCGAATCTACTACATTTTGCGGTCGCTAAAAGAAAAAGCCCCCTATGTGGGGGAAGCAACCTGCCATTTAGATTTTGGAATTTGGATTTTGGATTGATACGGCTGAAAGCGGTTCTTTGGTGATTTACGCGGTCGTTAGATCCAAAATCCTCAATCTAAAATCCAAAATAGAAATTATTCCAACACTGCAGCGCTCCAGTACTCCAAGTTTTATTTAATCCTCGCCAACAAATCCTGAATGGCGGCATGCAGCGTCTCGACATGTTCGCCTAAATTTTTCCGAATTATAGGCATCTCCGGCATGCGGGGGTTGAAGTGTTTTATAATCGCCTCTGATAAATCGAGCAGGTCTGATGCCTGACATGCTGAAAGATAGGCCATAAAACAGGCCAGCGGAGAATCCGGTAATACATCGAGATCCGGTTTCAGAGCCAGAGCCTCTAAAAAGCCGGTCAGGATGGCGTCGACAGCGGATTCATCCGACCAGACCATATCCCCGACGCCGTCGAGACGATCCAGGCGCATCTGAAGCGAAAGAGTTATAAAGAATACGAAGAGGGCCTGCAAAATACGCTGCGGATCGCTGGCATCCGTCCGAACCTGTTGTTGCTTTTTAAAAATCGCTGCATATCGCCGGACGGTGACCAGCTTTAATCCGGGGCGGTTATCTTCCAAGTTAACGACAAAATCACCGGCGGCGTGGTGCCAGGCTAAAATCTGCTCATAAGTCAGCAGGTTATAATAACAGGTCAGTATTTTAGCCGCCTGAAGATATAAGGATTGGGTCTGTTCGGCGGTCAGAAAAAACCTGCCGGCGGTTTCATCCCAGACGACTATTTTAAGTGTATGATCGGCCGGATCCGGCGCAAGATGGAATTCATGATAGCCATCGAACCATTCACCCAGAAACATGCCGAAATTCAATCCTGCTGGACGGTTTATCTGCCCCTGGCCGTATACCTGTGGCAAATAGTCAAACGGTGTCTCGATATTCAGGCGCTTGAGGTGATGATAGTCCTGTTTGATAAAGCGCCGGCCGGAATCTGAGATAGCGACATTCAGGACAAAAGAAAGCTGCTTTTGATCGACAATGATCTCCACCCGCGCCGGATGATAAAAGGCACCATGTTTTTCGAGGCGGATCCGAATGTCGGCGAGGTCATGCGGTTTGATCGTGCAGCCCAGGCGTTGCGAAGCCGCTCGCGTAATCACATCACAATGACGGGCTTCAAGAAATGCCTGCGCTGACTCAAAATAATCCGCATGGCGCACCGAGACATCGTCGTCTTTGCGCAAAGTATCGAGTCTCAGGGGGATGGGTTGCTGCCAGAGCGGGTTGTCTGGTGAGACCGGGTGCTTGCTGTGCGGTGTAAAGAATGAGAAAGAGGGCATTTTTTTCCAGAAAGCAGACGTCAGAAATCAGATGTCAGAAGAAAATGTCATGATCATTGTTTGCCTCTGTCATCTGTCCTCTGACTTCTGCTTGCCGCGGCGTAGCTCGAAAGCGCGTAGCCGGGTCATCTGTCTTCTGTTTGCTTGAGTTGTTGAATCTCTTTCAATATTTCAGGCGGCACCTCGTATCCCAGCTCCTTGGCCCGCTCGCAATGCTCGATGGCTGCTTGGGTCTCGCCTTTTTCAAGATAGGCAATGGCCAGGTTGTTGTGGGCCGGTGCAAATTCAGGATGCAGCTTTAACGCTTTCAAATTGGCTTCGATGCTGTCGTCGACCCTGCCTTTCATCAAATAGGCGTTGGCCAGATTGGCAAAGGCCTGAACATACCTGAAATTGAAGGTGGTTGCCTTTTCAAGGGCCTTGATGGCCTCGTCGAGGTTTCCTTTCTGAAGTTCGATAAATCCGATGTTGCCCCAGCCCTCGGAAAAACCGGGTCTGGCTTTGACGGCTGTTCGGTTCTGCTGCAGGCAACCGTCAAGATCGCCGCGCTGCAGCGCGATCCCGCCAAGGGCCACATACGCCTCAGCCAGGCCGGGGCTGTTCTCAATGGCTTCATTGAGGTGTTTTTCGGCTTCATCGTATTTTTTCTGGCCCATCAGGGCGACACCCAGGTTGTAGTGGGAATTGCCGCATTCCGGATTCTGAGCGATGGCCTGCCGTTGCTGGGCGATAAATTCATCCGCGTTTTTCATTTTTGCCATGGTGTGGTTTCCTTCTGTCAAATTTAAATGTTGCAATAAGATTCAGATCATCAAAACAATGAAAAGGCTTGTACAGGAAACAGCAACGCTTTTCAAGCGTCCATGCCGGCAGCCATCTTTTTGCTTGACATCAATTTTGCTTTTAACTACCGTTTGAATACCCTTAATCTAAGACTTTACAGGGATAAAACAAGATGTATCGACCATAAGGGGGCCATCATGAAAGCAGGATGTTATACCGCAATCATCACACCATTTATCGATAATGCCGTTGACTACAACGGCCTGGAAAAGCTGGCTGATTTCCAGATTCAAAACGGCATTACCGGCATTCTGGCGGTCGGGACCACCGGGGAAAGCCCGGTTCTCAGCTGGGATGAACATAATAAAGTAACCGAGACGATCGCCCAAAAAACCAAAGGCAAGTGCCTGTGCATTGCCGGTACCGGCAGCAATAACACGGCCGAATCCCTGGCGGCAACCCAGCATGCAGCCGAGGTGGGCGTCGATGCCGTCTTGCTGGTAGAACCCTATTACAATGGGCCCAGCTCTCTTGAAATTCGCAAAGAATACATTGCCCCGATCGCCGCATTGTATAAGGATCTGGATATTATTCCTTACGTCATTCCGGGCCGTACCGGAACCCAATTATTTCCACCGGATCTGGCCCTGTTGTTCAAAGAATACCCCAACGTCCGTACGGTCAAAGAAGCCACCGGCAGTCTCGACAACATGAGACACACGCGCGAATGCTGCGGGCCTGATTTTATGATTTTATCCGGCGATGACGGCATTACCTATGAAATGATGACGGATCCGCAAATCAAAGGCGCCGGCGTGATTTCGGTCGCTTCCAATGTGGCGCCCAAAGCCGTTACCCAGATGGTCCAATTGATCAATGAAGGCAATTCGTCTGAAGCCCGGTCTTTGATGCAGAATCTGGAGCTGCTTTTCAATCTGGTAACGGTAAAAACAACCGAGCAGACACCGTATGGCGAGGTGTCTTTCCGTGCCAGAAACCCGCTGGCATACAAGGCGCTGATGTCCATATTGGGGATGCCGTCGGGAATGTGCCGGCAGCCTCTGGGCAAATTGACGCCGAACGCCCTACAGACCGTATTGGACGCCGTGCGCAAGGTACAAACAACGGCACCTGAAATTCTACAGCCGGTGGCCGACTTTTTTAAAGTGGATA
>JASFIG010000023.1:0-23325 GCA_050122795.1 Desulfobacterales bacterium | reverse complement strand
GCGCCGAAAAAGCCGAAATGATCGATCAATGAAGCAATCACAAACTGGGATGCAACAATCAATGTAAATCCCTTGGCAACACCCAGTCGGGGCACGACATAACCGATGGATCCGACAATGATCAGGCCCAGTAATCCGGCAGCGTATGCATACCATGGAACGCTTTGCCAGTTTCTGAGATTGCCGCCGCGCAAAGCGGCCAGCATCAACGTTATCACAAGACCGCCGCCGGCATAGGTGATAAAAACACTGGTCAGTGTCCCCAGCGAGCGATCCAGCAAACCCATGAACTGCGCCTGCAGGGTAACTGCGACCCCCGCCAAAACGGCAATGCCGATCAGAAAAACAGTGCTCATCTTTTTATTCCTCGCGCGATCATTTACCCCTATTCAAATAACAGGCTTTGCGTTTATCCCTGCACATCTTTTATAACGCGACGATCGTTTCTTTTGCGCTTGAAGCCTATTTTTAATATCGGTTCATCAGATCGTATTTTGTCAGAAATGGGGATGATCTTTAAATATCCGGCGGTTGCGGGATTTCATGTTCTTTCCGGTGTTTACGCCAGGCAAAGCATCCGCCTGCGCGCACGCCCACCCAGGCGATGAAATCAATTAGCGCAAAGCCGTTTACCTGAATTCCGACAGATTGGAACAAATTATCCCAGGCCTTGCGACCCGCCTGTTTCATATAAGGCTCGATTTCCCCGTTTGCGTTTAGGTGCCATATTTGATTAAACCGGTATCCGTAATCATGAATCAAGCCGGGAATTAACAGCAATCCCACCGGGCTGAGGATGGCCCAGAAAATCCGGGGAACCGAGGCGCCGTCAAATCTGAAACCTTTGGGAAGGACGATTTCGATACCGTTGTCCAGCTTAAAACGCCAGTTTTGGACGAGTTGCCATTTGCGAATATCAAACAACCACACCAGCACGCGCATGATAAAAGGCCTGTTTTTCGTCGGGATCGGCAGCGGCAAAAGCACCGGCATTTCCGCATCGGCCATCAGGGAGCGGACATCTTTTCTGAAAAGCAGATACACAAAGAATAAAACAATGGCAAGCAGCAAAAGGGAGACACAAACAATTCCCACGATCTGGAAAAACAGCATGTTTGCCTCCTGGGTCTATTCAGGGGTTGTTGGTTGTTTAGATTTGTCAGGTGATTGCTTTATAACGCCGTCCTCGATGGCCGCTTGTCGCCAAATCAAGGCATCTTCCCCGCCTGCATCCAGCAATCCTCACACAATGCTGTTGCATGATGCCGGCACGCTTCTCCGGTCTTGACTTCTGCATGGCATTGGCTGCATCTGGTAGGCATGTTGTTTATGCGTTTTGCGGTACGGTGACGCCCCGTTCTTTGCAAGGCTTCGATTAAAAGTTGCGTTCCTGCCTTATTTTTTCGTAGCTTTCCTGGATTTCCCGGAACCGCTTTTCGGCAAATTCGATAAATTCCTCCGGAAGCCCTTTAGAGATGATGACGTCGGGATGATAGTCTTTTACCAATTTTTTGTAATTGGATTTGATTTCATCTTTTGATGATTCTGGCGTGCAGTTGAGCAT
Source organism: Desulfobacterales bacterium (assembly GCA_050122795.1). Lineage (GTDB taxonomy): Bacteria > Desulfobacterota > Desulfobacteria > Desulfobacterales > JAHEIW01 > JAHEIW01. Next base: position 21,761 of record JASFIG010000023.1, on the reverse strand, counting down.
TTTGTAGTGTTTATCAAGGTCATCGAAATAGACCGCTTTGATATCCTCATAGTGTTTGTCACTGAGGTTAAAAATCGCTTTAACGCGCTTTAAAGCGGCTTCTTCAGCAGGATGAAAGGTACCGTCGGCCGCAACGATTTTAAACAGGAGATCAAAATAGGGGTGAATCAAAGTGGGCTGATCTTTTACCGCCTGGTATAGCTGGGTGGCAAAATCATCGATGCGGTAGGGTGAATCTTTGGCTTCGTTGAAAACCTGACGGGCAAATTGCTTTTCGGTTTCATCAATCGGCAAGCTGTTGATAAAATCCTGAACAACGGCAATTTCATCTTTGGAGACCACCCCGTCTATTTTGGAAAGCTTGCCCAGAATCGAAAACAAGCTGATAAAAAAGGCCGCCTGGGTTTGCTCGGCATACTCAAATTCAGGTCGCGGTATGGCCCTGGTATCCTGTCTGATCAAATCGGCCTTTTTATCGATCAGTACATGCCCCAGTGCTGCTCCAGCGATAGCGCCAAGGGGCCCTCCCAGCAGCATTCCCAATGATCCGAGTGTTAGTTTTCCAAACCAACCCATTGATATCCTCCTTTGAAGTCAACAATTGCACGTCCAACACTGGAATTGATATCTGAAAAATAAGGTGCGGTCAATTACTTGCCGTCAATCGACCTAAATTATCCAACGGTTTGACAATTTAATGAATCAACTGTTCGGCTGTTTAACATATCAACAAATCACCTAATTCTGGAGGCCGGGTGAAATGGACAGATGGGATTTTTTCTTCATATAGTGGTAGGATTTGACCAGTGCTTTGACAAATTCCCGGTTTTGTGAAGACGTGCCGGCCAGGTTGATGCCGACATTGTAAAGACCACAATCATTTTTGACGCAATATATAACCGCACCCCGCACTTCCATCTGTTTTTTATCCAAATCGAAAAACATCAAGATAATGTCTTCCGAGCCGATGGCCTGAAATGTTTCAATCCGGATACCCGTTTTGCTCACGTCCCGAACCATGGCGACATTGTGATGTGACGAATTACCGTCTGAATCCAGACTTAAAAAGGCGATCGGATCACAAATGCAAACTCGGGGGTTATTTCGTCTCTCAGTTGGTCTCATAAATTCATTATCGGCGCGGCCATTAAAATCTTTATTTACACAACATCTTAAGATTTTACAGGAAATTGCCGATATTAGTTCCATCCTTTTTCAAGCAGATAAAACCTTTGAATTTTGACATCATTCTGAACGGACCGGTAAGACAGCTTAGAGGTGGTTTAATTGAAAGTACCTGAATTTATAAAAAAATCTGCGTTGCATCAATTCAAAATCGATAAAAACACAATCGAGCATATTATTGAAGGATCTATTGTGATCAACTCGATTGAATTGATGCTCGAAATTTTAGATAAATTCCCGGATAATCCTGAACTGGTTAGAATTTATGCGGATTTGCTTTTAAAAAATAAGATGCACGATGCGGCGGCCAGGGCCTATAATCGGGCCGCTATCCTGAGTTTGAACAGCGGCAAGATGTTGCCGGCAATAGTCGCCAAAATTTCGCAGTGGCATATAGAGATGCCGTCCGACCAAAATGTAAAGGCCTTTTTAACCGAACTGGATAGCAGCCAGAATAAAAAACTGCCCATTGGTCATTTCTTTTCTAAATTAACCATCCATGAGTTAAAGGCGCTCTGCTCTCTGTTTGAAAATGTGCGCTTGCCGGCCAATCAGGTGGTCAAGGAAATTGGCGACCCCGAAGACCATCTGTTTTTCATCGTATCCGGCCGACTGAAGGATTCTATTTATCTGACGCTGCAAAATCAACGAAAAGTGTTTCGCAAGCCCACCCTGGAACTGGCGGAAAATGATTTTTTTGGTGATATCTATCCCTTCAATAAAGAACAACGGTCGCAGTCCTACATCGAAACCATAGAGCCGACAGAACTGGTCAGGGTCCCTAAAGAAAAACTGATGCGCATATGCCGTAAATACCCCAACATCGAGCTGGGCATTATCGACCTGCTCAGCATCCGCTCGCTGTCCGACCAGGATCAATCTCCGGAAACCATTCGAAAGGAAACCCGCCATAAATTTTCCCTGATGCTGGAGCTTGAAATATATCCGGAGCATACGCCCGATGAAGCCGTATACCTTGAGGGCGCATCAGAGGATATTTCGATTGGCGGCATGAGCATTATTGTTGATTCTGCCAAAATATCAGAGCCCTGGAACATCGCTTCTCTGCACGAAAGTGCTACGAATGCGAGGTTATATGTCAGTGTGGTCACCCACACCCTGCTGTTGAAAATCTCCGGTAAGATCGCCTGGCGCCGCGAAGTTGTCCATAGCGGGGCCAAAGCGCTGGCCATCGGCATGCAATTTGACGAGATGTCCCCCAAGATCCGGGGATTGCTGTTTGCTCTATTCAACAGCTTGGACTAAATTGACCCATCCGGATCAACCCAAAGACCTGCCGCCCCTCTTTACATGCTTGTTACCCGGATTTAACTTGGGATCATCAAGGCGCTTTTTCTGGTCGGCAACTTGCCCGGTTGAAGTGTTTGCCCGGATATTTTTTATATAATTTTGTTGATCCTTGCAGTTTTGTTGTAATATAGACAACTATAAGGCGCATCGATCAGCCTATTTATCCGACAGCGGCCCTCTGAAGATAATGATCCCCATGAAGGAGGAACGCCATGATGGCAAACGTTATCAAAGATAGAGGTGGCACGCGCTCCGGCGTTGAGCGGCGAAAAAGGCAAATCATTTATATACAACGAGATCGCAGATCCGGCCATGATCGCCGATCCGGCAGTGACCGCAGGCAGGGCATCGGACGCTATATTTTCACCGGCAAACGGGCTAACGGGTAACGGCTCAGCCCGAAAACCTTAGATGCATTTTTGACACCGCTTCTAATTTTTTTCTTGTAATCAAATACCCAAACGCTTAATTTAAGTTTTGAGGGGACCGGATTGCCTTTCTGATCACAGAACACCGGCAGCGGAAAACACCGTTGCTTGCGACCACTGACTGGATTTTTCGTAAAGCGACTTCTCACCGGACTCCGCGAACACCGATGTATTATCCGATGACGACACTTAAACGACTTCGCATGCATTGATCACCACCGACCTTCTATCGAATCTCCTGTTTACGGTTCATGACAATCGGCAGGGTAACCTGAATGCTTCTTCAGTCGTGTTGAGCCCCTCCACGCAGTTCACCACTCAACAGAAAGGAGGTTACCATGGACAAGCCCACCGTTAACTATGAAACCCTGATTCGAATTACCAAAGCCATTTCCAAGATTCGGGATCCGGAAGAGATTACCTTGATCACCGTCGAAGGTGTCACCCACGCCCTCAATGTTAAAGGTTGTACGTTGTTCCTTTTTAGCCCTAAAAGCAAAGAGCTCAAACTCGCCGGCAGTTATGGATTGAGCAGCGATTATCTCAACAAAGGACCGATCAGTGCCCTGCGTTCGATTGCGTCATCCCTGCAGGATACCCAGCCGGTTGCCATTTATGACGTGGCCGATGACCCCCGACTTCAATACCCCGAAGCGGCCAAAAAAGAAGGCATCGCATCGATTCTGGCAGTTCCGATCGTTATCGGAGATCGACTCATCGGAAGCATGCGGGTCTACACCGCCGTGCCCTGGGAATTTACCTTAAATGACGTCAATTTCGTCCAGGCCGTGGCGCAGGTCGTCGGCATGGCCCTTGAAATGTGCCGCATCAACAAGGGGCTCAAAGACAGTATCGATATTTTAAAGACGATGCGGGATCCAAGGAGCATCAAGTCAAGCAGGCGAACGCCGTATGAAGGCGTGCCCACGAGCGTAGGCAAAAACGAAATGCAGCAAGCCAGCTCCTGATGACCAACAATTGCCGAAAGCGCGGATGATGATGGTTGGCTTCATCCGCGCTTTCACGTGGGTCGGGGGCACCCTGGATCCATCTGTTTAAAAAAGATCACAGTCATGTTTGATTTTGTATAATATTTGGATGAAAAATGACGTGCCATTTTATAAAATTTATGCAATATCAAACAGTTAAATATTTGGCACAACACTTGTATATCTAGTTGATGGTATCAGAAGAGACCGCTAACGCAAAAAAATAAACACGGAAAACTGTTAAGATGTACAGCCAATTTATCCCAAATGGCCCAATCGAAAGTATGGAAAGAAGAAAAGATGCTCGCAAAGATGTCACCAGACACCGGCTGGTGGTAGCTGACTGCCAGACCATGGAAAGCGATTTTCAGGCTCCCATTAATAATATCAGTTCAGGTGGCGTTTTCATTGATACCAAGCATCGCTTATTTGTGGGACAGGAGATCGCCATCAAATTCGATTTCCCCGGTGTGCGCAAAACCATCATGGCCAACGGCGAAATCGTAAGAACCTCATTTGAAGGAGCCGGCATCAGATTCAGGATGTTTTTTCAAAAATAAGCCGGTAGATTGGCACGTTTCCAGAACCGCTATACAGACAGTCCGGATCCAAGGGCTGTTTTTTTTTTACCGTTAGATTGCAATTCGTGTCGAAACGAATTACTTTTTATACAAGGCTCATGCCATTTTGACCTGAAATGCATTTTGATCTGCCAAAGTGAAACAGGTCTGACGTCTTCGGTCTTCCTTTCTTGAAGTTACGCTGATTTGAATCCTCGCGCAGAAAAACAACCCGTCTATTTCAGAAGCACGAAGCGGAGTCTGTCGCCCAACGCGAATGAATATGCCGAAACGCCTCTTTGAAAACGGCCCTTCAGGCAGTGCCCAAAAAGGAGGTGGCTTTATGTCAAAAGAAATACTCATCGTAGAGGATGAACCGGGGGTAGTGGCGGCGATCCAATTTCTGATGGAGCAACAGGGCTATTGCGTAAAGATAGCTGAAAACGGCGAGGATGCCCTTGATCTGATATTGAAAAACAAGCCCCACCTGGTGCTGCTGGACATTATGCTCCCGGGAATGAGTGGCTGGGACGTTTGTGAACAGATTCGATTAGATCCCGATTGCCGGCGGGTTAAAATTGCCTTTTTAACAGCCCGCGGTGACGAAGCTGAGGTTGCCAGAGGCCTGGCGCTGGGTGCAGATGCCTACATCACCAAGCCGTTTAACAACGACAAGCTTATCGCCAAAATCAAATCACTATTGGAAGATGCCTGTGAAAAGACCGGCAAATGAGGTGAAAAGTGGAAGCCGTATCCATTGACAACTGGGAATCGCAGGTCGTTTCGCCACAAACAGTGACCGGTAAAATGAGGCCCGGAATGAGTATCTTTCTCGGCACGGCCGGAGCCGAGCCCCGGACAATGGTTCGACATTTGATGACCGTAGAGGACAAAAATCTGGAAGATCTGGAGCTCATTCAGCTGGTCAGTTTCGGAGATGCCGTTTCTTTGCAGGCCCTGCAGTCCCAGAAATTCCGTTTAACAACCTTTTTTTCCGGCTGGGTTGCCGATGAAGCCATCGAGGCGGGCCGGGTGGACTTGATCCCCAGTCGTTTCGTAAAAATACCCCAACTCATTGAATCGCGTCTGGCACCGGTTGATGTGGCCATCATACAGATTACCGCTCCCAACGAGGCCGGCTTTTGCAGTCTGGGAATTGCAGTTGATGTGGCCCGGGAAGTCCTGGAACAGGCGGCCATCCGGGTTGGTGAAATCAATACCCGCATCCCCTGTACCTTCGGGGATACCTTCGTGCATGTCTCTGAGTTTAGCTTTTTAGTGCGTTCGACCGATCCACCGATCTATTTTGACCGCTGGGAAACAGACGACATCCTGGATCAGGTTGCGTTAAACGTCGCCTCTTTAATCGAAGACGGCAGTTGCCTGGCGTTTTCAATCGGTCCCTTATACGAGTCACTGGCCAGACAATTACAGACCAAACGTAACCTGGGAATACATTCGCCCCTATTTACGGATCCGTTAATGGATCTTATCCAAAGCGGAGCCGTTACCAATCGGCGCAAAGACACCTATCGCGGTAAATCCCTAACATCATATGCGCTGGGCACGAATCAGCTTATGCAATGGTTGGACAAAAACCCGCTGGTTGAATTCCAGCGAATCGATAAGGTGTTTAATCCGTTGATTATCGGTCGCAATCCGAAGTTTGTGACCGTTGTCGCAGCCCGCAAGGTGGATCTATATGGCCGCATCGGGCTTTACACCGGAAAAGGCAATGTGGCCACCGGACCGGCCGAGGTAATGGATTTTTTAAGTGGCGCGGAGCTGTCGGAAGGCGGGCACTCTATCTTTGCCCTGACCAGCCGTGACCCCAGAGGCCGGCCGAATATTCTGCGATCGATTGCCGATGTGCCCAATCAATTTGGTGCCTTTGAATCCATTGGCGCCATTGTGACTGAATACGGCGTGGCCTACTTGAAAGGGCGCACCATCAGAGAGCGCGCTCAGGCTCTAATCGATATCGCCCATCCGGATGACCGGGCCAATCTGGTACAAAAAGCAAAGGAGCATAAAATTTTATACCACGACCAGATATTTCTGGCAGACAGCGCGCGTCTTTACCCGGCAGAAATCGCTGAAACATATAAAGCCGATGATCTCCATTTAAGATTCAGGGCGATAAGGCCATCTGACGAAGAGGGTATGCGACATTTGTTTTATCGGTTTTCTGAAGAAACGGTGTATTACCGGTATTTTCAAACCGTCAGCAGCATGCCCCATGCCAAAATGCAGGAATACGTCAACGTGGATTGGAATCAGGTCATGTCAATCGTCGGGCTGGTGGGAGAAGAGGGTAAAGGCCGTATTATCGCCGAGTCGCGCTATATAAAAATTCCGGGCAGCCCTTTTGCCGAGGTGGTTTTTGTTGTCGATGAAGATTATCAGCGCCATGGAATTGCCACTTTTATGTACCGCTTGCTGATTCGTTTGGCCAAGGAACGCGGCGTCAGGGGATTTGTCGCCGAAGTCCTATATTCCAATATTGGCGGTATTATGAAGGTTTTTAAAAAAGGGAACCTGCCGATCAAGGCGCATCTGGAAGGCGGTGTCTATCATCTCGAAATTCCGTTTGACGGTGCCCGCCGGTCTTAATCCAACGTTCCGTATTCAATCAAAACAGCGGCGTCCGCTACCACTCATCGATGCCCCATTACAATACCCGGCTTCACATTCATTCTTAATCATTGATCGAATCCCACGGGTGGGGTAGGAATAAGTAGCACGTCAGCTCCCCGGTGGATCGTTGCCCCAATCCCTATGGTACAGGAGATTTTTCATAATGGATTTTAAAAAAGACATCCGTAACATCAAGGAATTGATCGTCCAAACCCGCCGCGATCTGCATCTGATTCCGGAAACAGCCTACACGGAAAAGAAAACCGCCGACTATGTGACCCGCCATTTAAAAACCCTCGGACTTGATGTGCAGACCGGTATTGCCCAATACGGAGTCGTCGGTGTGATGGACACCGGCATGCCGGGCAAAACACTGCTGATCCGCTCCGATATGGATGCGCTGCCCATCACCGAAGAAACCGGCCTTGAATTTGCGTCCACCCATGCCGGGGCCATGCATGCTTGCGGCCATGACGGTCACATGTCCATGGTGCTGGGCGCCGCCACCATCTTAAGCAACATAAAAGACCATCTGAAAGGCACCATCAAATTTATATTTCAGCCGGCCGAGGAGGGCCCCGGCGGCGCCAAACCGATGATCGAACAGGGCATAATGGAAAATCCAGCCGTGGATTATGCCATCGGTTGCCATCTGTGGCCGGACATTGCTGAGGGCACCATCGGAGTTAAGGCCGGCCCGCTGATGGCCGCCATGGACCGTTTTGACCTGCGGATCATCGGTCGGGGCGGGCATGGCGCCATGCCGCATCTGTGCGTGGATGCCCTGGAAGTCGGCACCCAGGTGGTCAATGCCCTGCAACGCATTGCCAGCCGCCAGATGCATCCCTTGCAGCCGTCGGTGGTCACGGTCGGCAGTTTCCATGCCGGTTCAGCCTTTAATGTCATTGCCGGCGAGGCTGAGTTATGCGGCACCACCCGCACCTTCGACCGCGATATCTGGAATACCTGGCCCAAACGCCTGGATAAAATCATTGGCGGTGTCTGCCAATCAATGGGGGCCGGCTACGAACTGAACTATACGCAGGGGTACCCGCCATTGCTGAATGATGCCGACATGGCCCGGGTGGTGGCCACATGCGCGGCCAAAGTGGTCGGCCGGGAAAACGTCATCGAGCCCGCATCCACGATGGGCGGCGAAGATATGGCCTTTTATCTGGAAAAATCCAAAGGCTGCTTTTTTTTCCTGGGCGTTGGCCGGGAAGGCGGCGCGCCGATTCACACGTCCCGTTTTGATTTTAATGAGGATGTTTTGCTTTTGGGCATTGAAACCTATTGTCAGGTGGCTCTGGAACTGCTGGGATAATTGCCTTTTCTTGATTTCGGGCTGCCAATCATTGTTATTCGACCACCCGCCGCGGAGCCCGCTGGCGCCGCCCCTGAATGGCGAACCCCGGGCTTTAAATCAACTTGACTTTGGCATCGTTTTACTGGTATTGGGTATCCGTTCGCATTAATATTATGAATAATAATCAATAGATTGCGAATTTTCGATGGATAAGTTGACCAAAAATCAAACGTTTTCAAAATCCCGTTCCTTCTTCGAAGTACGGGGTTTTTTTATTATCAGGGGTTAAAAGATAGAAGAATTAACCTATTAGCAAAGGAGGCTTAAGGATGAAGAACATGAAAAAAGCGATCCCAATCCTGGTCTTGTGTCTGGCCCTGGGGGTCTGGCTGGTCGGCTGTGCCGGCAGCGGCAAAGGGAAACCGGAAACAGTCAACTGTGATGCCACCATCAAATGGGATGTGGTCGAACAGGCCAAACTCACCCAATTTGATTGCGCGGTGGGCAAACACGGCGGTCAGGATTCATTGATTTTTACCGTCGGCCTAATGAATCCCACCCAGCAGGCATATCGCTACCGGGTCAACATCTTTTTAGAAGATATGGACAAAGCGGCCGGACATTATGTTCCTCGCAAGGGTAAACCACCCATCGTCGAGCCGGGTAAATCCGCGACCGCTAAAATCCCTTTTATCGGAACGACCGAACTCTCCAAAAAAATCATGGTAAAAGTTACGACGATGAGCAGGTAGCTAATAGCAATCACGAAAACTCAAAGTTGAAATTAAGGAGGATGTTTAAGATGAAAAAGCTAGGTATGAAATGTGTCCTTGCGTTCATTTTAGTGCTATGTGCGATTATATTGATCGGTAATCCGGCTATAGCCCGCACCGAATTTATTTCCATCGGGACCGGCGGGACCGGCGGTATTTATTATCCCTACGGCGGTGGGGTGGCGGAGATATGGAACAAATATGTAAAAGGGGTTCGAGCCGTGGCCGAGGTCACCGGTGCCAGTGTCGAAAACGTCAAGCTGGCCCACAAGGGCGAAACCGTCATCGGCGAAGTCATGGGCGATGTGGCCGTAGACGGTTATCAAGGGCTGACTAAATTTCAGGGCAAAAAACACGATATTCTATCCATGGCCATCATGTATCCCAACCTGCTGCAGGTGGTGACGCTTAAAAAATACGGGATTACCAATATTGAACAGATCAAGGGCAAAAATATCAGTTCCGGCAGCCCGGGCAGCGGCACCAATTTCATGGCCGAGGCGGTGTTCACGGCCCTGGGCATCCCGCTGGATTCCTACAAGGACAGCCGTCTGTCCTTTACCGAAAGCGCCAATGCCTTACGAGACGGCACCATTGAGGTCGGGGTGTGGTCGGTGGGACCGGGAACCAGCTCGATTCTGGATCTGGCCACCACCCACGACATTCACATCATCAATTTTACCCCCGAGCAACAGCAGAAAATCCTGGCGACTCGAAAAGAATATTCGGCTGTGGATCTGGCCGGTGGCGTTTACAGGGGTGTCGATAAGGCCGTTCCGACCATCGGTGTGTGGAACGTGATGATCTGCCAGGCGTCTCTGGATACGAATATGGTCTACGAACTGGTGAAAGCCCTGTATGCGCACCAGGACTATTTGTTGAAAATTCACCCATCGGCATCCTATACGACGCCTGAAAATGCGGTCAAGTACTCACCCATCCCGCTGCATCCGGGCACGATCAAATACCTGAAAGAAAAAGGAATGGCGGTGCCGGCCAAACTGATGCCGTAAATGAACATACTGACCGGGAAACGCCGGCTGCCGTTCATAGCGGCAGCCGGCCTGGTCGCTGTTTTAATTTTATCTGCCTGGCTTTGGCCCGGGGGGCTGGAATTAACCGTGACCCCACTGAAAGGCGGACCGGCCCTGCTGGTGGTGCCGCTGCAGCCGGGTGAACGCTTTACCCTGCACTATTATCATTCGGTGGAAAACGCACCCATATGGGAAGAGCACAGTCTGGATGCCGAGGGGCGTATTTTCATTGAAGAAGAGCGCTATTTGAAATTTGGCGCCGGCATGGGTCGCATGCCCGGCGTGGGTCGCATGGTCCGGCGGGGGGATTATGAAGTCATCGAGGATATGCACATGCCGACCGGCGATTTTATCCTGCGTGTCGGCAGCCCCGGCGTGGACCACACCGTCATCTGGCGCAACCACCGCAAAAATCTGTCGGCAGTGGCCCCGCACGAGGCGGTGCAGTTTGCAGCCCGGCCGGTGAATTTGCTCTACAACCTGTGGCGCCGTATCTGGCCGCATCCGGCCACACCGCGTTGACTGATTAAGTTTTTAAGTTCACCGCAGACCCGTCTTCGCTTGGGCAAGCTACGCCGCGGCAGGGCGAGCGCAGAGAGCGCAGAGATTTTTTATTTTTTTGCCCGGCAGCAATAATATTGAACCCGCCTGGAAGGCTCGGGTTTATTTCTTTTCGGCCTTTTACCGAAAAGAAATAAGAAAACGAGCTCTGCGTCTCAAGCGCAGCGGGCGGTGAAATCTCAAATAGAAGATATTCATTAAAAGAGCAAAGATGGCCGAGTCCCACCCAACAGATACAGAACCCAAAACCCCAACGGCCCGAATCATTGCCTGGAGCCTGACCGTTATCGGCGTGGCGCTAAGCCTGTTTCAGCTGTATACCGCCGGTATGGTGGCCATGACCGCCATGCGGCATCGCTCCGTTTTTTTAACCTGCATTCTGGCAATGACCTTTTTGACTAAACCCCTGTACAGAGGCGCCCGAAAAGACAAACTCAATGCTGCGATGATCGTCGATCTGATCTTGATCGCCATGGCGGTTTTCATCGGCCTTTACATTTTTATTGATCTGCAGGGCATTTTCGAACGCCAGGGGGACTGGAGCCCGTGGGATTTTCGAGTGGGCGTTGCCCTGGTTCTGCTGGTGCTGGAAGCCACCCGCCGGGTCATTGGCTTGAATTTAACCGTTATTGCCATCATGTTTCTGCTGTTCGGCTACTTTGGTCCCTGGATGCCGGAGCTGATCGTTCACAAAGGTTACAGTGTTGAGCGCATTGCCACCACCCTTTCGCTGACCACCGAAGGCATCTTCGGCCTGCCCCTGGGGGTGGCCTCCACTTTCGTGTTCATATTTATCCTCTTCGGCGCCTTTCTGGATAAGACCGGCGCCGGCAGTTTTTTTATTAACCTGTCCTATTCGATAACCGGCCGCTTTTCCGGCGGACCCGCCAAGACCGCGGTGGTCGCCAGCGGCTTTATGGGCTCGGTGGCCGGCAGTGCTGTGGCCAACGTGGTGGCCACCGGATCCTTTACGATTCCGATGATGAAAAAAATCGGCTATCGCAAGCATGTGGCCGCTGCGGTGGAGGCGGCCGCCTCAACAGGAGGACAGCTGATGCCGCCGATTATGGGCGCCGGCGCCTTCCTGATGGCTGAATTTACCCAGACACCCTATCTGGAAATCATTAAAATTGCCTTCATTCCAGCAGTGCTGTATTTTTTTTCGGTCATTTTATTTGTGCATTTTGAAGCTCAGAAACAGGGCATCTGGGGGCTTCCCAAAGACCAGTTGCCCAATGTCTTTCAGACTCTGAAAGACGGTATCCACTTTATTATCCCCGTCGCCATTCTGATCATTGTGCTGGTCATGAATTACAGCCCGATGATGGCCGGCTTTATCGCCATTTTGGCCGTCTATTTTACCGCCCTGTTGCGCAAGGGCTCCCGAATTTCTTTTATGACCCTGATTAAAACGCTTGAACAGGGCGCCCGCAATGCGATCGTTGTCGCCGTAGCCTGTGCGGCCGCCGGCATTATCGTCGGAATCGTCAACCTGACCGGCACCGGCCTGCGCTTTTCCTCACTGGTGGTGTCGCTCTCTCAGGGGATTCCGCTGCTCGCCCTGCTGTTGGTGGCATTAACCTCGCTTTTTCTGGGGATGGGGCTGCCGGTAACCGCCTCTTATATTGTATTGATCATTCTGGCCGGCCCCGGGCTCATGGATCTGGGCATCCCGCTGCTCACAGCCCATATGGTGGTATTCTGGTACAGCCAGGACGCCAATGTCACGCCCCCCGTGGCTCTGGAATCCTTCGCCGCTTCCGGGATTGCTGGCTCAAGCCCTATGAAGACCGCTTTTACCTCATGGAAACTGGCCAAAGGGTTGTACATTATCCCCATCATTATGGCCTACCATCCGCTGCTTTTAAACGGGCCCACCGACGAGGTCGTTAAAACCATTATCTTCTCCGTTTTTTCAATCATTGCCTTTGTGGTTTGCATGGAACGCTATTTTCTAACCCATCTGACCTGGCCGGAAACCATTCTGCAAGCAGCGGCTGCGCTTTTGCTCATCTGGGCCCATCCGATCTATAATTATATCGGTCTGGGCCTGTTTATCCTCCTGGTCATTTATCAAATTATCCGTAAGAAAAAATCCTCCCCAATTGCTGCCGCATCAGGTTAAGCCCGTTGCGTCGGTTGAGCCAGTAGATTTTAATTAACCGCAGACGGACGCAGACCTTTGGCCGAGCGACCTGCTCGGCCAAAACCCTCAATCTCTTCGCGATAATTTTTTTAACTACTAGATAAGTGAATTGTGCTGATACACCCTGCTGCTTTTAGATTCTAACTATTTTGAATGAACCTGATTGCCCGGAGGGCATGCAGGCTTTCCTCCCGACAGGTCGTCGGGAGGAAAAAATACTGTCTGCGATTGTCTGCGTTCGTCTGCGGTTAATAGAAAATCACATGCTCAACATGCACAACCGGCTAAATGACAAATATTGTTCAATAATATTGACACCTTGGTCACAAAATCAGACGGATTTCTGACACTCCGGTCGAAGAATCAATCCCTGTCCCAAATAAGCCTCTGAATTTTATTGCATTCATTATCGTCAGTCCTTTCTGGAATACTTCTTGCTGTTTATGAACAGTTGCCTGAAATTTATAAAAAATTTAAAGATCGAAATGATCCAGGAGGAAAACAGATGAAGATTAAAACCATTACACTGCTTGCCAGTATGTTGCTTTTGTACGCGACGCATGGCCTGGCAACAGAGCCGCTTGAGGTCATCACACCAAACCACAAAGCCGCTCTGATCCATCAGCAGATCGATGAAAGCAATCTGCTGATATCGGTTAAAGATGCCAACAACAATCCGATTAAAGGGCTCAAGCCCGGGGATTTTGTGATCAGAAGCGGAAAACGGGAGGCCCAGATTCAGTCCATCGAATCGTTGGAGACCAGCGAATCAGTACCACTGAATATTGTGCTGGTGGTGGACAACTCCTTTTCAATGAAAGAGCGAAAGGCCATCAAACCATTGCTGGCGGCACTGGACGAATTTTTTGGCAGCCTGCGCCCCATTGACAATGTGTCCATTGTGGCTTTCAGCAAGAAAAGCGGTATGGAAGTCAAAGCTTACTGGCTGCATACGAAAGCAGTCCGTTCAAAATCGATTCCGGAGCTGAAGCAATTTTTAAGCGAAGCATTTGATGAGGGCCTGACCCGTACGACCTACCTCTACGAGGCTATGGTGGCCGGCCTCAACCTCAGTCGCCGGATGCCCCCGGAAGACACCAAATTTCTGGTGGTGTTTTCCGATGGCGAGGATCTGAACAGCAATTTTAAAAGCGATGTGGTCGATTCCGAAGCCCATGGGATTCGCAATCTGGAAGTCTTTGCGGTGGACTATATGCCGGGTAGAAAAATGGATACGTTCCTAAAATCCTTTGTTGAGCGTCACAGCGGGCAGATCTGGAAAGCGCACTCCGCCTCGGAGCTTCTGCCTATTTTTCAATCTTTTTCCACCACCCTGCTCCATCGCTATGTGGTCAGCTACCGGTTTCTTGAGCCGCCCAGCGGCACCCTGAGTTTGCAGCCGGCCCGCTTAAATTTTGACATGCTGACCCTGCTGGATGGTTCACCCGTGCTCAATCAGGTTTTCTTTGAGACCGGCAAAAGCGACATTTCAGAGAATTATGTTCTTTTAAAAGACCGGGCGCATACGGCTGCCTTTCACGAAAAGGTTTTGACGCGCGCTACCGACCGCTACAAAAACGTGCTCAACATTGTCGGCCGCAAAATGACCGAAGTGCTCGAAGTGCAGATTCGCATTATCGGCTGCAATTCGGATGCCGGCATTGAAAAGGGAAATCTGGAGCTTTCACAAGCGCGGGCCGAAGCGGTGAAAAACTATTTGGCCTCTGTCTGGGGGATCGACAGTTCCCGCATGACGGTCGAAGCCCGCAATTTGCCGGCGCAGCCGGCACCGGCCGGTATGGTCGGGAGCCGGGCCGAAAACCAGCGGGTTGATATTATATATGACTCCGGCGATATGCAGGCCATGGCCGCCAACCAATTTATTGCCGAGAGCACCCATCTCTCCGAGATAAAGATCATGCCCCAGATTGTGGCCGAATACGGAGTGGCGAAGTGGGAGCTGGATGTCCAGGGAGATCAACAGACGCTCAAGACCTTAAAGGGTGCCCAGATGCTTGCGCCGGAACTGGTTCTCTCGCTGGACGAAATCGGCCGGGATAAGCTGGCGGCCTGCAGCAACCTGCAGGCACGCATCAAGATTATGGACACCAATCAAGACAGCTATGAAACCACGACCGCACTATGTCCGGTTACGGTGACCCGCAAGGAGTTGATTCACGAATTGATTGGCCCGCCAAAAGGGACGGTGGCCATCGAGCCGGTCAAACTCACCATCGAAGAAGTCACCACCATCGACAGCTCACCGTTGCTGAATTATGTGTTTTTTGAAACCGGACAGAGCGATATTCCGGCGCGCTATAAAACATTCGCCAGTCAGGCCGAAACACAAGCGTTTAGCGAGAGCACCTTAAAAGACACGCTGGAAAAGTATACTCACACGCTGAATATCATCGGCCGGCGCTTGCGCGATCATCCGGAAGCGCAAATCAAAATTGTTGGCTGTAATTCCCACCGGGATGAAGAGTACAATCGCAAAGACCTATCCCGCAGCCGGGCGGAATCTGTTAAAGCCTATTTAAAATATATCTGGGGCATCGAGTCTGCCCGCATGCAGATAGAAGCGCGTAATCGACCGGCAGTTGCCAGCACCAGCAGTGTGGCCGAAGGCCGCGCTGAAAACCAGCGCGTGGAAATTTATTCTGATAACCCGGCCATTATGGACACCATCAAAAGCACCTATGTAGCCAAAATCAGCAATTCAGAGCAGCTGCAGGTGAAGCCCCAAATCGACAGCGGCTATGCGGTGCAGCGCTGGAAAGTTGCGCTGGTGGGAGATGGCACGCTCATTGATTCGGCTTCGGGGCAGGGCAATTTAAGGCCGGCCTACCAGTTCAATCTCAAAGAGCTCGGTTTGGCTAAAATCGGCACCTTTGAAAATATCGCTGCCGACATTGAAGTCGAAGACCGCAAGGGCCGGATCTACAAAACCCACGCCAGCACCAGCGTGCGCTACATCAAGCGCGAAGAACGCGTTGCCAAAAAAGAAGGCTATAAGGTAATGGAAAAATACGCGTTGATTCTCTTTGACTTTAACCGCGCCGACATTAAAGACCGAAACCGGGCTGTGCTGGATCGGATTATCGCTCGCATCAACGAAATACCCACTGCCAAAGTTTCCATCATGGGCCATAGCGACACCATCGGTAAAGAAGCCTATAACATCGACCTGTCCAAGCGGCGGGCCAGAGCGGCTTTTGAAATGATCGTTGCCGGCGGCGGCATCAACAGCGGCGATATCTCCTACGACGGCGCCGGCCCCCACAACCCGCTATTTGACAATGAACTACCCGAGGGCCGGGCGCTCAACCGCACGGTAACCGTGACACTGGAATACGAACGAACCAACTAACCGCAAACCTCCCTTGAACACAGCGCCCGTTTTGAACCGATGCCGGTTCGAAACGGGCGTTTTTTATAATAATTTTTGTCAATTTATACCGCTTGTCATAATAATGTTCCGAAAAAAGGATGGCGGCATAAGTGTTGTAGCAAAAAAGCGTTGCGCAGCCGGAACGTTTTTTTACAACCGCTATAAGTCCTGTCTACATAATCCTAAAATTACAGATTTCGTCAACACATCTGACATATTGCCAGGACTCCCAGATTTCAACATCAGGCACGTATTACACAATTCTTGAAAGGCTGGAATTTTTTATATTTCATTGTGCAATCTATAAAAAAATCCTTCAAAATCGAAAGATTGGTTAACGATATCAGGCCTCATGGAAACACAAGCAAAAGTTTCCCTCAAACATGTGAGATAGTAGTGTGATTTGAAATTTCACTGCTGGTCGTACACAGATCTGATATGGCAAGTCCATGCACATCGTTATTACCGGTCAACCTGGCAAAATCTTTAAGCTCTTCGGTGGACACCCTTAAGAAGTTTTCAAGATTTTTAGCTGCTTGGTCTATGTCAAGACGACGGCGAAGGTCAGGATCTTGAGTGGCAATTCCCATTGGGCATCTGCCTGTATTGCACACCCTGTATTGCTGGCAACCGATGGCGATCAGCGCTGAAGTACTGATAGCCACAGCGTCCGCGCCCAACGCTAGTGCCTTGGCGAAATCTGAGGAAATTCTCAGCCCACCTGTGATTGTAAGACTGATATCGGTAGCGTCGTTCTCATCCAAAAATTTTCGAGCTCGATAAATCGCGAACAGTGTGGGTATGGAGGTGCTGGCCTTAACAAATTTGGGTGCCGAACCGGTTGCCCCAGCCCTTCCGTCTATCGTTATGAAATCCGGTCCCGCATAAATAGCAAACTCAAGGTCAGCCTCAATGTCTCCTGCAGCCAGTTTAATGCCAATCGGCCTTCCTGCGGATGTTTCTCTCAGCCAATCCACCCGGTTTTTTAAGTCTTCTCTGGTGCGAATGTCCTTAAAATGCGATGGGCTGAAAATATCTTCTCCCTCTTTGAATCCTCGGATCCGGGCAATCTCTGATGTCACCTTCTTTCCAGGCAAATGTCCCCCCAGCCCTGGTTTGGCGGACTGTCCAATCTTGATTTCAATGGCATCTACCTTTTTTAAGTTTTCCTCGGTGGCACTATATTGATTGGGGACATACTCAAAAATATATCGGTAGGCGGCATCGAATTCTTCAGGCAAAATGCCGCCCTCGCCCGAACAGATAAGTGTATTTATGGCTGCACTGCCTTTTGCGAGCGCGGTCTTCGCTTCCTTTGAAAGGGCCCCGAAGGACATATGCGAAATATATATCGGTGTTTCAATAACCAGTGGTTTACTGGCTTTAGAGCCGATAACGGTTTTTGTGTTTACCGGCTCATCGTGGTTGAATGGAATTTTGGCCAGTTGGGCACCTTTAATGAGGATTTCATCCCATGATATGACCGGTTCTTTCGTACGCATGGGTTCATCCATGGTTTGGCTGCTCCGGGCAATTTCTTGAATATCAGTAAAATAAGGCTCAGCCTCTGCCATGGTTTTCTGGAGATCGATGGGTGCGGGAACATCTGTCTCTTTTACAACTTTTTCCTCGTCCGGCGCTATTTCAGGAGCGGCTTCATCCATCTTTGAAAAATAACTTTTAGGTGAATCACAGACCGGGCACACCCAGTCATCAGGAAGGTCATCCCACTTTTGACCCGTTTTTTCCTCATTATGGACATATTCACAGACACTGCATATGTATTTCGCCATATTTCCCCCTAAACATCCAAATTAGCCGGTTCGTAATACTCACGCGGGTGCTTGCAGTACGGACACCGCTTGGGCGGCTCAAGACCTTCATGAGCATACCCGCAAATGCTGCATTTCCATTTAATAGGGGCATCCCGTTTGAAGACTTTGCCTGCTTCTACCATTTCAAGCAGCTTTTTAAACCGGTCGTGATGCTGTTTTTCAATCTTGCTAATCTGCTGAAACAAAATCGTAGCGGTCCGGTTGCCCTCAACTTCAGCTTCCGTGGCATAGCGGGGATACATCTCTTCGGATTCATACCTCTCACCATCGACGGACTCTTTAAGATTTGTCAGGGTATCCCTTTCACCCATCAAAAGCTTGAGCTCCTCTATGGCATGGTATTTTTCATTTTCGGCGATTTCTTCAAAAATTTTGGCGATATATCGGTATCCTTCTTTTTTGGCCATTTCCGCGAAATATGAATATCGGTTGCGGGCCAGGGATTCACCCGCAACCGCGGCCTTTAGGTTTTCATCGGTTTTGCTCATAAAGTCCATCTCCTTATATGATGATCTCTTAGAAATCCAAATTGGCCGGTTCGTAGTACTCTTTCGGGTGTTTGCACGAAGGGCATTTGGGTGGTGGCTCATTGCCCTCGTGAACATAGCCGCACACGCTGCATTTCCACTTAATAGCCTCATCGCGTTTGTAGACATTTTCGGACTCAACCAATTCCAATAATTTTCTGTACCGCTCCCTGTGGTGGGCTTCAATCTTGGCAACTTGCTTAAATGCAATCGCTGCCGCAGTTTCGCCTTCTTCTTCAGCATCTTTGGCAAATCCTGGATACATACTTTCTACTTCATAGTCTTCACCCCCCATGGCCTCTTTTAAATTGGCGATGGTATCTCCAATTCCGTTGAGTAACTGAAGATGATCTTTAGCATGCTGTTTTTCATTTTCTGCTGTTTCCTCAAAAATTTTTGCAATGTAGTGATAACCCTCCTGTCTGGCTACCTCGGCAAAAAATGTATACTTGTTTCGAGCTTGAGATTCTCCTGCAAAAGCGGCTTTCAGGTTGTCGGTGGTTTTACTCATTTAGTCCTCCTTTCTTTATGTTATCCAATTGGCAAATTAGTGGCTTTATAAAGATTTTATTTGAGACATGTTTTGCAAAGGCCTTTAAGTACAACACGTTTGCTGATCACCTGGAAATTATCGCTAATGCCTTCAGGGACTTTTAAATTATCATAGACCTGGTTCTGGAAGTCGATAATTTTGCCGCATTGCGTGCAATGCAAATGATGATGGTTTGCCACGTTAGGATCGAAACGCTTGGCGCCGCCGAATGTCTCAACAACATCGACTACGCCGATTTTTGCAAAGGTTAAAAGTGTTCGGTTTACCGTATCGTAGGAAATATTGGGATATTCTCTTTTAACAATTTGATAAACGGAGTCGGCGGTCGGATGTGTATCAGATTTTAATAATTCCTGATAAATTGCCACCCGTTGCGGAGTCACTTTGAGCTGATGCTGATGACAGATGTCTAAAAATGCCTGTGTTCTGTCTGCATGGGTGATTTTTTGCATGTTTATCCTAAATAATAATTATTCTTATTTGTCAAGTATAAATGAGATTTTAGAATGGCGGATGAAATGTGCAATAATTTTGATGGGATTCCAAAGATTCGATGAAGCACGATATCTAACAAATTGTGAATCAGCAAAATTGGTAGATTTTAGGACGACACCTATAAAATCAAGTTTATAATATTAATCACATTATTTTGATTGTATCCGTTTGACATAGGCCCCCCTTTCCAATATAAAATCCTGCGAGAAGAGACAATTTTCATCCCTTAATCCGTTGCGGATCAGATTCTTTTGATCACAAGTATGGAGGGCAATAAAAATGAAGTGCCCGAAATGTGAATCTGACAACCGAGAAGGGGTAAAATTCTGCGAAGAGTGTGGAGCTAAGTTTGAATTAGAATGTCCTTCCTGTAAGGCCAGGATCCCTTTCGGCAAAAAATTCTGCGGTGAATGTGGTCAAAATCTCACCCTTCCTTCAGAATCATCTAACATAGATCTCTCCTTCGACCAGAAAATAGAAAAGATTCAGAAGTACCTCCCCAAAGGCCTTACCAAGAAAATCCTATCTCAGAGAGACCGAATCGAAGGTGAACGAAAGCAAGTGACAGTGATGTTCTGTGATATGGAGGGATTTACGGCTTTATCAGAAAAGCTGGGCGCCGAAGAAGCTTATTCGATCATGGATCAGGTTTATGAGATTCTGATTCACAAAGTGCATGATTATGAAGGCACAGTCAACGAGATGACCGGAGACGGTATTTTGGCGTTGTTTGGAGCTCCAATTGCCTTGGAGGATGCACCCCAGCGTGCGATTCGATCGAGCCTGGCGATTCATCGGGAAATGGTAAAATTCAGTAACAAATTGAATAAGGAAAGAAAAGATATCCGACCCCTTAAGATGCGAGTAGGACTTCATACTGGACCTGTTGTTGTCGGTGCATTAGGAAATGATTTGCGCGTAGAGTTTAAAGCGGTAGGGGATACTGTAAATTTGGCCTCAAGGATTGAGGGAATGGCAAAAGCAGGAACGACTTGGGTTTCGGAGGAGACATTTAAAATAACTGAGGGATTCTTTGGGTTCGAAGCATTGGGTAAAAGAAATATCAAAGGTAAGCAAGAATCGGTCAATGTTTATCAAATAATCGCTCCCAGCATCCAGAGAACCAGATTTGACGTCAGTGCTGCCGTGGGATTAACTCCTTTTGTCGGAAGAGAGCGTGTATTGGAAATTTTGATCGACAGCTTTGCGCGCGTCAAAATGGGGCGGGGTCAGGCCGTCTCCATTGTTGCTGAAGCTGGCGTCGGCAAATCAAGGCTGTTGTATGAGTTCAGAAAGGCTGTGAGCAATGAAGACACGATTTTTTTAGAGGGAAGGTGCCTCTCCTATAGTAAAGGCGTCGCTTATCATTTGCATACCGACATTCTGAAAGCCAATTTTGATATCCAGGAAGGTGACAGGGACTTTGAAATCAGGCAAAAAGTACAAAGGGGCTTGAAGATATTGGGATTAGATGAATCTTCAAATTTGCCTTATTTATTGGAGCTATTGGGTGTTAGGGAGAGCGGAATCGACCTTATTCCGATGAGTCTTGAGTCGCGAAAAGATCGTATTATTGAGACGCTAAAGCGAATTGCTCTAAAGGGTTCTGAAAGTCGGCCCCTGATATTAGCTTACGAAGATCTCCACTGGATGGATAAGAATTCTGAAGACGTATTGAAGACTGTATTAGAAAGCATACCGGGTGCAAAGGTTTTATTGATATTTACGTACCGGCCGGAATTTGTGCACACATGGGGCAGCAAGTCCTTCCATAGCCAGATAACCTTAAATCGACTCTCAAACCGTGAGAGCTTCATCATGATATCTCATCTTTTAGGCACGGAGGACATCGACCGGGATCTCGAGGAATTGGTTCTGGAAAAGACAGAAGGCGTCCCCTTTTTCATTGAAGAGTTTATAAAGTCTCTTAAAGATTTAAAGGTAATTCAGAGAAAAGACAATAAATACAGATTAACAAAAGCGATAAAAGAGGTATCCATTCCATCCACCATCCAGGATGTTATTATGGC
>JASFIG010000022.1:0-23605 GCA_050122795.1 Desulfobacterales bacterium | reverse complement strand
TGTGTATATACTGATGCCGTTATATTCATAGCGTAGGCGTAATTTACGGTTGATGCGATAGACCTCAAGACAATGGAGATGATATCAAATGGACAAAATCAATCTAGGATCGACTATCCCGGCGTATCCCATGCCTGTTTCCCTTGTAGGCGCCCATGTGGACGGCAAACCGAATTTTCTGGCCGTGGCCTGGTTTACCATGGCAAGTTATAAACCGCCAAGAATTGCCATTGCCCTCGGCAAAGGCCATTATACCAATCCTGGAATCAGAGAGAATAAGACCTTCAGCGTCTGCCTGCCTTCTGAAGATATGGCGGAGATTACCGATTATTGCGGCATCGTATCGGGCAAAAAAACCGATAAATCCGGGATTTTTGATCTTTATTACGGGGAGCTGAAAACAGCCCCGCTGATCAGAGACTGTCCTTTATGTGTTGAATGCAAGCTGGTGGAAATTGTGGAAAGTGGTTTGAATGAAATTTTCATTGGCGAAATCGTTGGTACCTATACCGAAGAAAGATTTTTGACGGATGGCAAATTGGACTTCAGAAAGATGAAGCCCCTGATACTCTCACAGCCGGACACTTCCTATTGGCGTTTAGGGGAACAGGTGGCCAGGGCCTGGAGTATCGGTAAAAAATACAAAGCCAAACGCAAGTAGCACCATTGACAAAGATGGAAGCAAATTCGATCTTATGGATTTGCCCGTATTATTCGGTTAAAGACGCATTTGTCAGGAGGCTGATTTTGACACCCGCTTTAATAACCCAATCTAATGTATCATCCATTTATATCTTCAAAGCTTTTTTTACCATGTAAAAATGCAAGCGCGGTAAGCTGACTGATGACAAGGGTAATAATTTCAATGAAATTATCGCGTGCATTGCTCACGGTGTTCTTTGCCGGCTTCATTATCAGTTGCTCCCCCATTTATAGCGTTTCTTTCGATTCTGATAAAAACGTCGATTTGGGTCAACTATCAACTTATGGCTGGTTACCTGTCCCCAAAGAGGCCAATATTAATAATCTTGATCAAGCACGCATCAAAAAAGCCGTTAATGCTGAATTAAAAGCTAAAGGTCTAAAGTTGACCTCAATGAATCCGGACTTTTTAATTGCGCCGGACATTATAACAAAGGAAAAGCTTAGAATTATAAAGTGGGGGTATCCGTATTATTATTCATACCGGGCGTACGATGGCTCTTGGTCGATAGATTCATATCAGTATGAAGAGGGAACGTTTATTTTAGATTTCATAAAACCGGCTTCGAACAATTTAATCTGGCAAGGTACTGCCAGGGTTTCGATTGATTTTGCGAATACCCCTGAAAAACGAGATCGATTGATAAAAGAAGCCATGCAAAAAATTTTAGAAAATTTCCCGCCCCCGCCAGAATAATCTTCATCCATCAAACATGAAATCAATGTACTGGGTATTTCAATGACTCGATAAACTTGAAATAGCAAATAAGTATCTGCAATATGTCCAGAAAACCCGTTTTCTGATCTTTAGCTTCTGTCTTCTGACCTCTGTCTTCTGACCTCTGTCTTGTTAAATTCAATCGGCAAGCAGCCATTGATAGGCTCTGCTGAACCCCTGCAGGGAAAAGGAGGGCTGCCGGGTAAGATCCGGCGCAGCATCGAATTCAACCTTAATTCGCAGTCCGCGCCGCATGATTCGGATAAGCTCACCGTTTTTTTCCACTTCATCCGTCAGGCAGTTGCCGTTGCAACCCTTTATGCCCGAGCGCAGCGCCAGCGTGTCAACTCTGTCAATCCGGTATGAAAAATAATCAGACACGATCGTCCGATCCGACATCAACGTCAATTCAAGTCGGTCCTTGACGGAAGCTGTCACCGCCAGCCATAACGAGCTGTTGCCGTCCCCGGCATACGTGCCGATTTTTTTGCGATTCTTTTTCGTTTCCGGATCGGGCTCTTCGATTCCCACCCAGTCAGCAAATTTAATCTGCTCCGCCAGGCAGGTGGCGGAAAGCGCCAGTAGCGATAGGATTACGAGCAAACACATATGCAGCGTGGTTTTCATCAGACCATCCTTTCAGTTGTGCGATCAAATAAGCCTAATTCTAAATTGGCCGGACACTTATTGCAAGCAGGAAAATACCTATGGAATTTAATTCAAAGGAGGCATAAAAATGAAACTGCATCTAAAGACATTGACGATTGCCATGGCCATTGTGTGGGGCGGTTCGGTTTTGATTGTGGGGTGGCCAACGCCATCTGGCCGGCAGACGCAAAAAAAGGGCGTCTCATCAATATTTGACGAAACGCCCTAAATTCGCTTGGAAATGCAATTAAACTACAGTGACATTTACCGCGGCCGGCCCTTTCTGGCCTTCCTCGATATCAAACGTCACCTGGTCGCCTTCATTCAGAGATTTGAAACCGGAAGAATTGATACCTGAATAATGTACAAATACATCCGGACCGTCTTCTTGCTCAATGAAGCCATAGCCCTTGCTGCTATTAAACCATTTTACAATTCCATTGGCCATAATAACACCCTCCTAAATTAAAAGTTTTTCATAGTTTCATGCTGCAGGGTGCCACTTTGACAAATGGAACTTTCCCCTGAATGAAACCGGCCCACCAAACCAGAGTGCGCCTTTATACTTTAGAAGACTAACAAGTTTTATAAAAAAATCAAGCCAATTGTTCAAATATTTTTTGATCCAGCTGCGATGCGCGAAAATGGCATCTTTGCATTTGATGGACCCGAACCAGAACGGTGCCGTTTCGCAAAGCCAGGCCCGCCGCACCATGAGCGCAATTCCCTTAAAAAACAAATCAAATTCAGCATCATAGCCGTCTATTGACAAACCGCAATCGCTCCTCTATGGTACCTTGAACCCTTACCCAAATGTCATGACTGCCGGGAGCCGCGCGACTATGGACGCGACACTTAATCGCAAGAATCGGAAGCACTGGAATGTCTCTCCCGCAGCTGTTTTCCCCGCCCAAGGCATTGATTGCCTTTTCTGCTGTAACACTCTACCGCAAGGTGGTGCGACCCGGATAAAACCAACAAAGACTCATAAATCACCTGCTTTTAAACACACAGCAATGAAAGGAGGATGTGCATGAAAAAAGGATTATGGATTACCATGATGGTGGTGTTGGCGGTATGTTTTGCCTTCAGCGCCAGCCAGGCCAAGCCATTTAAAATCGCGGCCATTTTTCAGACGGCGATCGAGGAGCCCTGGGATGGCGTCATTCATCAGGCCTGCCTGCAAGCCAAAAAAGAAATGGGTAACATCGAATATGAGTTCACTGAAAAGATTGCTGCGGCTGATTTTGAAAAAGTGCTGCGGGAGTATGCTGAAAGAGGGTTTGATCTGATTGTGGGCGATGCGTTTTTAGCCGGCGAAGAGCCCGCCAGAAGGGTTGCCAAAGATTACCCGAACATCGCCTTTGCGTTCGGATCCGAGTTCGGCCCGGTGGCACCGAATTTTTCTGTTTTTGACAACTGGATTCACGAGCCCTCCTACCTGTGCGGCGTCATCGCCGGTCGGCTGACAAAAAGCAATACCCTTGGTGTGGTTGCGGCCATCCCCATCGGGGAGGTCAATCGACTGGTCAATGCGTTCAAGGCCGGTGCCCTCAGCGTCAATCCAAAGGTAAAAGTCAAAATTTCGTACATCGGCGGCTGGTTTGATCCACCCAAAGCCAAAGAGGCGGCCATTGCCCAGATCGAGGCAGGTGCGGATCTGATCTTTGCCGAACGCTTCGGTGTATTTGAAGCTGCCAAAGAAAAAGGCGTGCTGGCCTTCGGCAACATGTCGGATCAAAATGCGCTGGCACCCGATGTGGTAATCACCGGACCGGTATGGGATATGTACCCCACCATCAAGTTCTGCATCGAGATGGTCCAGAAAAAGGCCTGGGTGTCCATGGATCTGGGTGAGTGGTCCATGATGGCCAAGGGCGGCGCCCGCCTGGCCCCATTTCATTCATTCGAAAAAACCCTGCCTGCAAGTGTGATCAAAGAAGTCAGGGATCTTGAACAGAAAATTTTGAACGGCACATTCAGGGTGCCGGTTGATGAGCAGAAGCCCGTATCTGACTAAATGCCTAAAATGATCTAAAATGCTTAAAGTGCCTAAAGTTATGGAATTCTGTCAATTTTTAAATAAAGATGCAGATTGCAGATAAATCCTAACTTTAGGCACTTAAAATTTCAAACGCTTTATCCCGCCTCTGCCGCATGAGCTCGCTTTCCGGTATGTAGGGGTTCAGATGAGTGTCTCCCATACTTAGTATGATCTTAGTTTATTCCAAAGTGCATCACCTCGAGGTGGTTGATGGACAATAGTAATCAGCCGGTCGTAAGGATGTCAGCGATCACGAAACGGTTTTTAGATGTGACCGCCAATCAGGATGTTTCCTTCGACCTGTATCCAGGGGAAATTTGTGCCCTGCTGGGTGAAAACGGGGCGGGCAAGACCACCCTGATGAACATCTTATTCGGCTATTACGCCTGTGATGCGGGTGAGATTTTCATCAAAGGTGAAAAGGTCGATCTTAGCGCGCCCAAAGATGCCATTTCCCGGGGTGTGGGAATGATCCATCAGCACTTTGCCCTGGTCCCCTCTCAAACCGTGCTCGAAAATATTGTTGTGGGCACGGCCTCCCGCAAAGGAATATTTCTGGACCTGGCATCCGCCCGGAAGGCGCTCGTCGAGCTGCAGGAACGATTCGGCCTTCAGATCGATCCGGACGCCCGCGTGTGGACCCTGTCGGTGGGGGAGCAGCAAAAAGTCGAAATTCTCAAAGCTCTCTACCGGGACGTGGACATCCTGATCATGGACGAACCGACGGCCGTGCTTGCTCCGGCCGAAACAGCGGATTTATTCAACACTCTGCGATCGCTGGTCAAAGAAGGCCGCTCGGTTGTTTTTATTTCTCACAAACTAAATGAGGTGATGGACATTTCAGACCGTATTGTCGTTTTGCGTGGCGGCGAGGTGGTGGCGGAACGCAAAACCAGCGAAACCAATGCGCGCGAACTGGCCAATCTGATGGTCGGCCGGGAGCTTCTGGAGAGCATCGAAAAGATGCAATTGGCACCCGGTGATCCGGTTTTAAACATCAAAAAGCTCAATGTCTTAAGTGATAAAAAGCTTGCGGCCATAACCGATCTGAATTTAAGCGTCCATCAGAATGAGATCCTGGGGATCGCCGGAATTTCCGGAAACGGCCAGACCGAGCTTTCCGAAGTGCTTTTCGGGATGCGGTCCCCGGCCGACGGCGCCATTCATATTAACGACCGTCCGCTTAAATTCGGCAGCCCGACAGCATCGATTCAATCCCGGATGGGCAGAATACCCGAAGATCGCATCGACACCGGGCTGTTGATGGATCTGTCGGTGGAAGAAAACTTGATTTTAGAAAACCATTGCTCAGCCGCATTTCAAACCTGCGGGCTGATGAAATCTCAAAAAATTCACCACTTCAGCGAAGATCTGATCAAGGCTTACAACATCAAGACTGCCGGCCGCGATGCGATCACCAAAAGCCTGTCCGGCGGCAATCTGCAAAAGGTCATGCTCGCGCGGGAACTGGCCGGCGAACCGTTGCTGATCATCGCATCGCAACCCACCCGGGGCCTCGACGTGGGTGCCATGGAGTACATCCACCAGCGCCTCGTCAAGGAAAGAGAAAGGGGAGCGGGCATCCTTCTGATCTCAGATGATCTGGATGAAGTATTTGCGCTCAGTGACCGCATCGTCGTTTTGTATGAAGGCAAAATAATGGGAGAGGCTCCCGGAGCGACGGCCTCGCGCGAACAAATCGGTCTGTGGATGAGCGGGGTAAGAGCGTGATCCGGTTCAGAATTATAAAACGCAAACCGCTGCCGGGCTGGGCTAAAATCGTTATACCGATTGCAGCCATTCTGGTAACGCTGGTTCTGTCAGCCATCCCCATTCTGCTGGCCGGCGGGCACCTGTGGAAGTCTTATTATTATCTGTTTCACGGAGCGCTTGGAACCCGCTACAATCTATTGGAAACCTTCGTCAAAGCCAGCCCGCTTTTACTGACCGGCCTGGCGGTGGCTTTTGCCTTCCGGGCCAAATTCTGGAATATCGGTGCCGAGGGCCAGCTGCTGGCCGGTGCGCTGGCGGCCACCGTTTTAGGCGTGCATCTGGGCAGCATCCCGCCGGTGCTGGTCCTGCCGACGATCATCATTGCGGGCTTTTTGGCCGGCGGACTGTGGGCCTCGATCCCGGCATTGCTCAAAACCAAACTCAAAGTCGATGATGTGGTTTCAACCCTGCTGCTCAATTATGTCATGATCCATATCATGGGGGCGCTGCTTTTCGGCCCTCTCCAGCAGCCCGGCTCCAGCTGGCCGCGATCATCGGCCATCATCGAGGCCGCCCAATATCCTATCCTGATGTCGCGCTCGCGCTTTCACATGGGTATTATTGTTTCCTTTGTGGCCGTGCTGGTCATCTGGTTTATCAATAAAAAGACAACCTTCGGCTACCAGGCCAAAGCGGTCGGCACGAATATCCGCGCCGCGCATTTTGGCGGGATTAATACCACTGCGGTGATCCTGTGGACCGCCTTAATATCCGGCGGCCTGGCAGGTCTGGCAGGGGTGGGCGAACTGTGCGCCCTTCAGTACCGGTTGATCATGGATATTTCTCCCGGCTACGGATATTCCGGCATCGTGATTGCCATGCTGGGCAACCTTCATCCGGTGGGCGTCTTGTTTTCATCCCTTTTTTTCAGTGTGATTATCGTAGGCGCCCAGACCATGAGTCGCATGACCGGCGTACCCACCTATATTGCCGAGGTCATCCAGGGAATGGCGCTGATGGTGATGCTCATTTTTTTACTGTTTACGGAATACAAAATTAAGGTACAGCGCAAATGATAGCTGAATTCCTGGATCTTGCTTTTATCTCCGGCCTCATGGGGGCAACCATGCGCATGGCAACCCCGATCATATTCGCAGCCCTGGGTGAAATCTTAACCGAACGGGCCGGTGTGCTGAATCTGGGTATCGAGGGTATCATGCTGATGGGCGCCATGACCGGATTTCTGTTTACCTTTTCCACCGGCTCCATATGGTTCGGGGTGTTTGCCGCGGCCTGCGTGGGCATGCTGCTTGGGTTTCTGATGGCCCTGCTCTCGGTGAACCTGGGGCTCAGCCAGCATGTTTCCGGATTGGGCATTACCCTTTTTGCCACCGGCCTGGCCATGTTCATCTATCGACTGCATTTTGGTTCGCCCACTGTGCCGCCGGTCATTCAGCCCTTTAAACAGGTGGCGCTGCCGGTGCTGTCAAAGATTCCGGTGATCGGCCCGGGCCTGTTCACCCAGTATACCCTGACGTATATTGCCTGGCTGCTGGTACCGGCCCTGTCGATTCTGCTGTACAAGACCACCATCGGGTTGAAAATCAGAACGGTCGGCGAAAATCCGGTGGTGGCCGATACTGTCGGGGTCAACGTGACCCTGACCCGCACCCTGTGTCTGGTTGCCGGCGGCGCCCTGATGGGTATCGGCGGGGCATTTCTGACGCTTGCACATCAAAACATGTTTCTGATCGATGTTATCGGCGGTCGCGGCTGGGTGGCGATTGCCATGGTCATTTTCGGCAACTGGAACCCGCTCAAAGCCACCATCGGCGCCCTCATCTTTGGCTTTCTGGACGGCCTGCAGCTCAGACTCCAGAGCGTAGGGGTCGTCCTTTCTTTCCACCTGTTTTTAATGATCCCCTACCTGCTAACCATCTTTGCGCTGATCGGCGTGTCCAGAAGGGCCGCGGTGCCGGCAGGCCTATTAAAGCCCTATCGACGAGAAGAAAAAGGGGGGTAACGGATTAGTTATTCGTTATTGGTTGAGGAAAGCAACTATCAATGCATTTTTCCTGCGAGCAGGGCAGCAAAAGTAGCTATTCAATTAACAAATAACAGATAACAAATAACTCCCGATCAAGCGCATGGCGCTTGATTAGGGATTAAGGTAGGGGCGCACCTGTGAGAAGACCTCCAGGTGTTCGTTCTCGAGCCGTTCCAGGAAAGATGCCGAACGCACGATCGGGCTCCAGAGAGAAAAATCTTCACGCTCAAAATCCATTCCCACCGCCAGCATGTCGCTGAGGGTTTCAATCAAATGCTCTTCAGGCTTGTAGATCGAATCGCCGATATCACCCACCCAACATAGCGGGGTTCCCTGGTAGCGGTCGCTTAAATCATGGTAAAAATGCCGGGTGGTGATCGTGCGCGGTTGGAGTCCCAGGTCGGTAAAGGGCAGAGTTACCCCCTCAGCAGCCACTTCAATAAGGGCACCGTTGAAGACCGGGATTAACTCGACACCCTCATCGCGGCAAATCTTACAGATTCCCTCGAGACCCTCAAGGCTGGCACAGACCGGAAAAAGAAAAATCTTTTTGGGGTGATGGTTCTTCAAGGCCTCGTCCACAAAATAGGTCAAAGTCTGCCCCGAAGCAATGCATTCCTCCATGATGATCCAGGTGTCATCTGGCCACCATTCACCCACAAAGGAGCTTTCGACGATGTTCCAGCCGCGAAAACCGTCGCTGTCTTCAACCCGGGTGAGCTTTATATAGGTGGTGTCCAGAAGTCCGGGACGTTGCAACGGCGGATTGGCATCCAGCAGGTCAAGCGGGCGACCGCCCCACAGGATCACATATTGCGCCACCTTGCCGTCGAACATCCTCTCAAAAAGGCGAATCATGTCGTGACCCACTTCTTTGATCATCAGAAATTTTTCCGGCCCGCAGGCCTGACGATTGAGCAAAAATTCCTCCCCGGCCCCCCGCCCGGGAAAATCAACCACATAAATGCGCTTCGGCAGGCACCGGTCCCGGAAGGCCTCATGTTGCGTAATCGACTTTATAAGCCAGATGTCCTTGCCCGCCCGCGACATGACGATTTCACCCACATCTTCCAGATAAATGCGGTCAGCACCGGTGTCCTGTACCATGGGATAGCTCCTTTCCCGATTATGCTGTGTCTTGGACGAATAAATCGAATTTCGGGCTGGAATATAGGATATAGCGCGGGAAGTGTCAAATCAGAAAAAAAGGCTGGCCTTCGATGAAGGCCAGCCTTTTTTTAGATGAAATTTGGTGGCTAAACTACTTTAACATTAACGGCATGAGCACCTTTGGGTCCCTCTTCTATTTCAAAGGTGACCTGGTCACCTTCATTAAGAGACCTGAATCCAACCGCATCGATTCCGGTATGATGGACGAAAACATCCGGGCCATCTTCCTGCTCGATGAAGCCATAACCCTTACGGTCATTAAACCATTTTACAACACCATTTGCCACTGTGACACCCCCTTTGTTACTGTAATTACCATAGTCCCATACTTCAGGATGCCACCCGGACGAATGGATCTTTCCTGCAGAATGAAACCAGCCTTCAATCAAGACAGACCATGATCAATATATAAATTATAAATTCTTTTTCCTATCAAAATCAAGTACTTTATTCAACGCAGCCTCATCCGGCAACCATCAAAGCCCCGCTAAATAAAAGTTTTTCAAATGGCTGCATCATTATGGGTAACCGCTTACCTATACTTTGGCCATTTTTTTTCATACGAGTGCCGTGCTTGCTTGCAGATATGGATATAACATATTAAAATTACTTGTTATTAATATCTTTTTGCTATAAGTTCGACTTTTGCACGGATATTGCAATACTTTTATGAAACAGGGTCTAAAGCGCGTTAGCGTTTCCCGAACGGGACCGTTTTCACCCTCTGAGGAATTGTTTAAACAAGCCAAATATCCGCCCTTATGCCTGCCCGCCAGCAATCAAACTGTTAGGATGCCATTGCCGGTTTTTTTTATAACCCGCACGCAATCCGAATTCACAATGGACTGTCGATAAACATATTTGCACAGGAGCGAAATGATATGACCGAACCCGGAAAGAAAACAAAGAAATCCAAACCGAGCCGCTCCGAGGCGCTTTCGCAGGATCCTGTAAATGAGAGACGAACTGGGCGTGACCGTAGAAAGGGAACTGATCGACGCAGCGGGTTCGACCGCCGGCGGAACTTGAATCAGCAGGTATCCGAGCGAAAAAGCGTTACGGGGGAATAAGAATTTAACAAAAGGGGATGAATGCAAATTCATCATTCCCTAACAAAAACTGTTTAATATAGCGCAACGCGGAAAGGAGCAACATGGCACAACACGTAATAGCCAGCAATCGGTTTGAGAACAAGTATCGACACCTGAGAAAAGCCGACGGCCATCTGAGAGCCGAAATAAAAATAAGCCGCAACGATCTGGGCTACCAGTTTAAGCTGCAGGAGATCGATGATCACCAGGGTTGTTTTTTCATTAATGAAAATTCTGCTGTGTTAAACATTCTGGACGTCGGCACCGTTCTGGACATGAAATATTGGACCGCTGAAAAAATCAGACTGGTCAAATACGTTCGCGCACAAATAAAAAATATTACCCGGCAGAAACATGAGCCTTTTAAGGGTCACTACAAGGTCGGCCTTTCCATATTACAGATGAAGGGCTTAAAAAGGGTGAACCCAACGGATCGCTTGTTGAAAGCACGGGCAGAGGCCGAGGAGTTACTGTCTGCTTAAGGTCCTTATTGATCCCGGGATGGAATTCATAAAGCGGTGCCGTCGCGGGGCGTAAGAAAAAGCAATTCGCGCTGAATTATCGCATTGGCTTGAAATTCTGTCAAAATTGATCGAAGGGGGGAGTCACCATTATTAAATTATTACTCATTGTTGCTATCATTGCTGCGGTATATTGTGTTGGCGCCGCCATCGCCTGCTTAATGGCAGCATCCCGAGAAATGGAATTGCCCGATATTGAAGATATCGAGATCGGAGAATAATGGACTGAACCACACGCTTTAATGTTCGCCCTATTGCAGTATCCCAGATTGTGCAGACGGCACCTGCAAAAGAGGACAGTTGCGTTGTTTCCTGAAATTTGCCCTTCTATGTTCTTGACGGATCGTGCACATCTCTGTTAGGTCTTATTTATAATTGCCCAGCAGGAGGTAGCGATGCGTCAGACCCTCATAATGTTGACTGCGGTGGTTGCTATTTTATCATTGCCTTTCACTTCACAAGCAGAAGAAAAGCACGGACGAATGTTCGCCGGCGCCGGTGTAAGCTATGTTGTCGAGCGCTTCGATGATGGCGACCTGAAAGATTTTCCCGGCAACTCCAGCATTGATAATTCATGGGGTTTTAATGTCTTTGGCGGCTACTGGTGGATCAAACACCTGGCTTTTGAAGGCAACATCAACTGGTACGCCGATTTTGATGGCCAGGCGGAAAGCAACCGCGATTTCGAAATCAGCATCTGGACGGCCATGCTGGACCTGCGGGTATTTTCTCCCTCCTTGTGGCAGGACAGAATATTTCCATACGTCAGAATCGGGGGCGGCTGGATGGATGTCGATATTGACGCCAATACGGTTGATTCCAGTGACTCGGACTTCGCTTACAATGTCGGCCTCGGTGTCGATTTCTTTGTTACCCACAAACTGAGTCTTGGACTCGACGGCAAACACGTATGGGGCAGCGGCGATGTTTCGGATTTCAACCATTCGACGTTTACACTGAGGGCCGCGTATCATTTTTGAGTCTTGCATGAAAATAGATGAGATTTTTTTACTTGATTTGTAAATTGGAAGGTTTGAGGCATTCATATGAGAGGTATCGTAAATGTTATGTCCGGAATCTGCGGTATGATCACAGAAATCCGGGCTACATCCCAGGAACCATCCGGGCCGGTCACCCTGGATATAAGCACCAGATGTGAAAGCATTCAACGTCTGGCCGACGGGCTAAAGGTTGTCCATCCGGAGGAAGAAATTTCTTTTAGGGAAGATGGGCCCAAAACGCTGCGAATGGCAGCCAAACACTGCAAGCACGCCGCTTGCCCCGTTCCGTCAGGTATTATCAAAGCCATCGAGGTGGCAGCCGGTCTGGCACTGCCGAAGGATGCCCATATTGAAGTGGCCCAAGAAAAATAAAAAACTATCTCAA
This sequence comes from Desulfobacterales bacterium, assembly GCA_050122795.1. Taxonomy (GTDB): domain Bacteria; phylum Desulfobacterota; class Desulfobacteria; order Desulfobacterales; family JAHEIW01; genus JAHEIW01. The sequence continues at coordinate 11,565 of JASFIG010000022.1, read as the reverse complement.
AAATGCATCTAACGCCCAATGGCTGCGTTAAAAACCGATTCAAAATGCTCGAATACTAACGTGTATGCTCCACTTTTGAATCGGTTTTCGCCTTGCCCTTGGGCGTGATCTACTATTTTTGAGATAGTTTTAATACTTTTAGATTGCCTAAAAGCATTTCAGGTCGTTGCTGACTGAATTTAATCTGAGCAGAGGCGGATGGGTGACGTACAATTTTGATCCGGACAGGTGGTATGATGATGAGCGTGGCATACTGGACGCCCGCTTGATGGCCGGCGAGATGGATGCACAGGAATACAACGACGCCCTCTCAGCGCTTGAGCGCCGCTATGATGAAATGCTGACGCGCCTTGACGGTATGTATCAGATCCCCAAATCCCCCCGAACTGGCAGGTAAGTATTAGCCCTGTTCGCCAACACGCTTCTTCTTTTCAACAGTATCAAAATCGGCATCTGATCGCCCGTTCCGGCCACGGCGGATGGACTCAACCGCTTTGATCAGCCTGATCGGCTCAACTTCATCCGATTCATCATCCTGCAGGCTTGTCAAATAATAATCCACATTTTCATCCTGGTTTGAGGTGATGCCGAAATCATCTAATTTCTGTAAATAAAAATCGTCGGGGGCTCTGGGTACGTTAAACTGATAGGGTGCCACCAGGGTTGTCATGTCCGACTCGTTGCCGACTTCATCCAGGGACGTGATACCAAAGACGACGGGTCCACCTTCGGGAACGAAGGAATCCACATCATCGGGCAGAATAATCTCAGTTATATTCCCCAAAGTGACGCACTTGGAATCGTAATTAACGTCAGCGCCTTCGGACCAGTAAAGTTTGTAACCAACAACCTGGGCCGATTCGGATGCCGACCACTTGAGCCTTCGTTTTTTTATCTTGGCCATGCGGGTGCTCCTTATCGTCGAGCGCCAATCTCACACTAAAGCGTGCATGACGCCATCATTTCATCAACGGAATGATGAAGCCATGCGCATGCGCGTAGAAAATGTGTCTGCATATTTTACAGGGCGGCTACAGGATCAACGATACCCATCACGCCAAAAAGGCTTGTCACCGTATGTTCCCTGCGCAGCCGCCACCGGTTCCGGCGCATCATTTTTAGACTGCTGATTTGCCTCCAGCAGCGTGACCTCTTCACATAGATTTTCGATTTCACCGGCGGCTTTGCTGCCGGGTGCGTATTGCATCACCGAAACACCTGAGGTCATCGCATCGATATAGGCAACGCGCTGACACAGCTCGGTATCCAGGATGTCCATATCAAAAATTCCCAGAGACTGCCGCGCCTGGCGACCCACTCGAGTTCCCGGTATTTTTCGATTGATCAGAAGCTTCACGTCCAGATCCGGGTTTTTTTCCCGAGCGGTATCGATCATTTCCAGGGTACCCTTACACGACCAGATATCAAGCGAACTGGGACTTAATGGGACGATAGAAAGTTCTGCCACCGCCAGAATCGACTTCGTGATGTCGCTACTGGCCGGCGGTGCGTCGATGACCAAATAATCGTATTCTTGGGAGAGCGCTTCAATTTCATCCTTGGTAATCGGTTCCGGATGGTGCAGGACTTCAAAAGCGGTGTTGTTCTCGACAGCATGCCATTGGGTGGCGCTGCCCTGCGGGTCTGCGTCAATAAACAACAGTTTGTAATTCTTTCTTTTCAAGCTGGCTGCAAAATTGATCGCAGAAGTGGTTTTACCGACGCCCCCTTTCTGGTTAACAAAACTAATGATCATCGTTTCCCTCCTCTCGTGGAATTAAACGCATGCGAAGTGTCTTTGCCTCTGCTTTGGATTCTGCCTCAGCCAGTGCCTGCAGTCCCCCTTGGATAATTTTTGCTGCATGGCACCATTCTGCATTTAGGCGTGAATTCAGGGATTCCCATACACCGCCGGTCGTCGGATGTCAACACCAAAACACATTATGTAGTATATTTTAACAATTTTAACATCTAGATATAGTGGCTATAGGTGTTGGGCAAGCCTTTGGGTAGGGAGTGTCATTACGGGTGAAAATAAGGCAAGAACCATCTTGCAGCTTGTAATCGGTCAATTCAGGTCGAAACATTCGTAATTGTCACGGTTACAAGGGGTACTTAATATACGCTCCAGTTTGCCGAATACAAATTCAAAATAATACATAAACCGATCCTGACCGAAATGATAGACCCAGATGGGACCTTTATCATCTCTGCTGGTGACCTCCAGCGGGTCACCGCATGTTTCCCGGACAGACCGATCAGAGTCGCCAACGGCAACCACCCCGCCAGGGCATCGATAGGTAGACTGATCCGTCAAAGACCAGTAGTCGATGGCAACTGCATTCGGTGCGAGAATGGTGACAAGTGCCAATAAAGCCCAGATAACACAACTATTTTTAACCATTGTGGCCACATCCTTTCTGCGCAGCTTATTTTTGGCTTGGCCGCTGGAATTGAATCCATCACCTTGTTAACATAACGCCAGATTGCCTGAAATCAAGCATCGCTGCCCTGTACGACCGTCTGACGGTCATTGTTCCTTTGTGCGGAATGTCTGCTCAGCCTCCAGATGTTTTATTTTGCGAATGAAGGCCCAATAACCATGCTAATGCGGTTCGCGATATAAAGCCAGCACCCCGGAACGGGCCAATTTTTTAACGCCCATGGGTTCCAGCAGCCGGATGAGGGCGTCTATTTTTTGCTGCCTGCCGGTGACTTCGATAATGAAGTGGCTGGCGCCGGTATCAACAATACGACCTCGGAAGGTTTCGATGATTCTTAATATTTCGCTGCGGTCTTTTGGCCTGGCCTTTACACAGATCAGGGCCATTTCACGCTTGACGGCATCCTCTCCCGTCATGTCCCGTAATTTGATCACATTCACAAGTCGGCGCACCTGTTTCATAATCTGTTCGAGCATTTCAGGATTGGCCTTTGTCGATATGGTGATGCGCGACATTTTCGGGTTGGCCGTCGGCGCGCCGCAGATGGTTTCAATATTGTAACCCCGGCTGGCAAAAAGCCCTGCGACTCGGGCCGTCACACCGGGTTCATTTTCAACCAGCATGGTTAGAATGTGCTTTTCGTCTTGCATTCCCCCCCCCTTTTGATCAACAACGCAAATGCGACATAATCCGATGGTAACCCCAGCCCCACATATCAAATCCAGGCGGAGATATCAAACGCAGAGAACTTACCGGATCCATTTGCAGTACGGGGCGCTGAGACGGGATAAAAAGACAAGCAGATGGGACCCGCGCTGGATTTACAGCCGCAGCTTTATAGGAGTGAATCAAGACGCGATTCGCAGAACAGCAAAGACAGGGTGTCGATCAGGCTTCCCAGATATCGGGCGTTTGCTTGTTCATTGTATAATATTCAATCCGGTATGGGGCCACCTTGCAGACTACATAATTGGGGTCGTCGGGGCCTGTAAAGATCGGCTCGAGCATGTCATACCAGACGGTCTGTTTGGTCTCGGGGTCTTCCAGAACCTCAGCCCGTCCTTCGACCTGCAACCAGGAAACGGCGTTTTGCATGTCACCGACACCCAGAGTCAGATGCACTTCCGGATTATCAGCAATCTGGCTCACTTTGCGGGAGCCTTTGAAGGTCGCAAACCAGATATTCATCTCGTCATCCGCGCTGACAACCACATAGCGCGTCCACGGTTTGCGCCGGTCGGTTACGGTGGCAAAAGAAGCAAGCGTGTGTGTCTTCATTTTCTCCAGAATTTTGGCCTTCAGGTCACTCATGAGGTCTCCTTTTTGACGGGGAATGGATTGCTGCCTTACTATGTTTACACACCTGGAAGATGTCAAGAAGATGCTTGAAAATAAATGCAGCTTGATGCATAAAAGAAATAAGAAAAGAAATGCGCTGAACGTAAACGACCGCAAAGGTGCTTTAAAATGCTTTCAGAATTTTATAACGAGGTTCTGGCGTTTGGCCCGGTTGCAGCTTTGCCGCAGAATTTAAACACCAAATGGATTCAGCGGATGCAAAAAATGGCCGATGATTTTTTGGACAGCAATTTCAATTTGTATACCTGTACCGATGCAAAGGAAGTCGGTGATCCGGTATTGGCTGCCTGCGTTTATGAGATATTGCGATATCAGAATGCGGATCAAACTGACCTGACACCCAAAGAAATGGCGGAAAAAGTAGTCATTTACGCGCTTTCGATTACAATGGAATCGGTCAATAGAAATGATAATTTTGGGTTGCAGCCGCCAAGTCTCGACAACATCCTTTCAATGGATCGTATCCTTTCCTATAAATCGATTCAGCCGGAGTTTATACAATTACTCAAGGATGCCTGCATTATTCGCGAATCGGAAAAAGGCTGGTTTCAGAATATCAAAGAAAAGCTGATTAGCGGGATAAAAGGATCCTGATATGCGACCTCTTCGGCAATGAGTTTTAGCATGCGGGATTGCGACTGCGATTTGCAGCCGGGATCGGCGTCAGCTCTAATCTTGCACTCGGATGAGGATTTCATTACGACGCAAAAACCAGGGCATAAAGGGCGGATCATAGCGCGCCCAAACCGGTTGGCCCACAGGCGTAAGCCCGCGCTTGGCAATTGCTGCCTGCAACAGGGCTTTATTTTTTTCAAAGCGCTTCTGACTCCAGGTTCCCGAATACCGGATGGTAGCCATCAGATAGCCGGGCTCCTCTTTGAGTTGCACAAGCTCATCCAGTGGCCTGGGAAGCGTTTCCATGGTGTACTCGGCCGGCATTAGAAAGGTAATCCGCCACTGGCCCTGCGACTTTTCCTGTGTCACCGGAGCAGTCATGGCAATTTTTCCAGACCTGGCTTCCTGGGTAACCGGGGCTGTCATAGCAATGTTTTGGTTTTTGATATTGTTACCACTAATATACTCATACAGGCGGCGAAAGCCGACATCGCCGACTGCTTCAAAATCTCCTGCCACAAAAGTCTCGGCGACGATGCGAGGTGCATATTGTCTGAGCTCAAAATTCTTGTCACTCTCAACAACCTGATATTTTGCTTTTTCAATAGCCACGGCCTCAGCTGCAAATATCAGCAGAATCGCGATTAAGGCAAATTGTCTTATCTGTGCTAAAAGGCGTTGTGCTTTCATTTGTTGTTCAACCTCTTTGGTCAGGCACTATGAATATAAAATTTAAAGACCCCGAACGGATTCGTTTGAAGTTACAAGCGAAACATAGGTATGATTTAGCGCGCTTCAAGGCCAACAATGATTTGAAGGCTGTTTTCAAAAGGACGCTAATTCGGAATTATGGAGGACAAGATGGGTGCCAAAACAAATATCGTCGACTTTTACTGGGATCCGGTCTGCCCGTGGTGCTGGATTACCTCGCGCTGGATGATCGATGTCGGTCGTCAAAAACAGATTCAGGTCAACTGGAAGCTTTTTAGTCTGAAGATCATAAACGCCGATCGCAACATTCCCGAGCCTTACAAAACATTGCATGCAATGGGTTTAAAGGCTCTGCGTGTGGCCGCGGCAGTGCGCAAAGCGCATGGCAATGACGGTCTGGCAAAAATATATACCAACATGGGTACGCGCTACCACCATGACGAGGAAGACATTGATACGCCCGAAAATTTAGAGGAGATCCTTCAAGCTGGCGGTTTTCCCACCCGCCTGGCCAAAGCGGCCACCCAGCCTGAGTGGGATAAATTGATTCAGGCTGATATGGACCACGCTCTTGCCAAAGTCGGCAAAGATGTGGGCGTGCCCCTGATTGTTCTTGACGGCGGCGACGGACCGGGCTTTTTCGGCCCGGTCTGCAGCCCGGCGCCGACGGGAAAAGCAGCCGTGGCCCTTTGGGATGCGATAATAGTGGCCGGCAGAACGCCCGGCTTTTACGAGCTTAAACGCACCCGTCAGACCGAGCCCCAGTTCGGTGAACGGCCTAAGATTTAGCGGGCGCCTTGTGCCATCTTCGAATTTGAAAAAGATCATACGGTTTTTTCAAGACCAACTGGATTACATCCCGGCGCATACCGTAAAAAGTTTCAGCGGATTTGATATATTGTAGAAATTTCTACAAAAATATGATGAAATGAAAAATTAGCCCCAAAGACTCCAAGGCACAAAGGATCTTGAATATCATAAGTATAAATTAACATTATACTTCGTGAGCTTTGTGTCTTTGTGGTGAAAACGACAGGGATCAGACGCGTGCAAAAATTTATCCTAACCCGGACGGTGGGTGCAGACGATCCTGCGACCGCCTGTGAATTCCTGGCCGCGTTTACGCCCCTTTCCAAAAGCCGCATCAAAGACGCCATGGCCAAGGGTGCTGTCTGGTTGAAAAAATCCAAGCGCGGCCAGCAGCGCATTCGCCGCGCCAGCACGGCTCTCAGGCCGGGGGATCGAATCTCGATTTATTATAACAGCGCCTTACTGGCGATAACCCCGCCCAGACCGCAACTGATCAGCGATCAAAAACGGTTCAGCGTCTGGCTCAAACCGGCCGGCCTGTTGTCACAGGGCACAAAATATGGAGATCATTGCGCTCTTCTGAGACAGGTCGAACAGGTCTATCGCCCCAGAAGAAAGGTCTATCTGGTTCATCGCCTGGATCGGGAAGCATCCGGTCTGGTGCTGCTGGCCCATAATAAGACCGCTGCCGCCAGGATCTCCGATTTATTTCAGAAACAGCACATTGTCAAACGCTACGCGGCCCGGGTAAGGGGGAATCCGGCCGAATCCATGCCCGGCGGCGTCATTGCCATTGATCTGGACGGAAAAGCGGCCACGACCGAATTCAGGGTTGAAATTTACGAATCGGCAACCGATACCAGCACTGTTCAGATTGTCATGGGCAGTGGCAGAAAGCACCAGATTCGCCGCCATTTTGACATCATCGGTCACCCGGTGATGGGCGATCCCAGCTACGGCAAGGGCAATAAGAATTCGGCGGGGTTGCAACTAGTGGCCACCGGGCTAGAATTCCAGTGCCCTTTTACTGAGGAAAAACGAATATTTGAAACTGCCGCTGAATTTTAATCCTTGAAAGACAACGACAGTACGAATAGAGGTGGCATCTTCAATTGGATGAAATCACAGATGTTGCTAGTGTGTTACTATAAAAAAATCTAGTGTATCTCGTCGTGGACGGTTTTCCAGCTAGTGACCCAATATAATGCCGCTTCCACGACCCACCCCGATGCCAAAACCGCCGATAGGCCTGTCATCATCCCGCAGCCATGGCATGTCGGTATAAATAGACACATTTTGATTCTGGTCATCGACTCTCAGACTTCTCACTTTCAGGCTGGAAAACCAATAGCCGATCTGATTTCCCGTGGGATCATGGATATAGGACCCGTATGGACGCGCCCAACTGACAGCGTTGAATTTGATCAGGCCGATAACTTTTTCAAATTTATCCGAGTGCGGATCAAATTCCACCCACATATGGCCCCCCAGGCGGTAATTGTTTTGGAGGGCGACGACAGCGTAAGGGTTGTTTTCCAGGTGCAGATGGTAATAACGGTGCTGCGGGTAAGCATGATAGGTTTCAAAGGCCTGGGTAACATCGGGGCTGCGCTTCAGGTAGCCGTAATTTCCGGTTGCACATCCGGCCAATACCAGAACAGCTAAAAATATCAAAAACCGGATCATTGATATCAAGTACTTACGGCGATTCGTTTTTTCGTCTTCAGGCGCTGGCATGGCTCCTCCTTTATGGCGGCATCATTTTCGACAGTAATGCGATCGCTCCTGACTGCGTCAATGCATCGTAACCGGACGTGCGGGCTATTTTCTGATCATCAGGGCCCATATACCCCCAGGCAGCAAGGAGCGGTACGAGCATTTTTTTTTGCCGGTTTAGGCTTTGATCAAGCTCTTGCAGATTTTTCAGGGAATCGTCTAAAAAATAATAGGTCCCTACCTGAAAACGCTGCTGGATGAGCTGCATGTTTTCGACTTTGGAAGTCCCCTTATCTCCGCTATAAATATAATTAGACGGAATGTTAAGCCCAAAATGGCGGCAAAGCCGCTCGGTGGCTGTGCGGTTTTTATTGGTTACAATGGCAAACCCGGGTTGATTTCGGCGTTCGACAAGCGCATCCCAAAGGGGCTGAAAGGGCCGATGCAAAGCCATCCAGCCGGAGGCATCACGCTCAATAAAGTGCTGGCGCGCTTGGTAAACCTGCCCGGAGCGCCGGGCAACCGGCACGGTCGCCTGACCGATGATCGCCCGGTATTCTTGGGGCTGTAAAATTCTGTCAGATTCGCGGCGATAATTTTTCAGGCACCAGTTCATCAGCAGGATACCATCTCCGATCGGCTGAACATGAAAGCGGTTGCGGCGAAACAATCTAATCAGCGCCTGTGGTAAGTCAGCCTGAGACATTACCTGCCGGCCGGTGGCTGCGTTGTAAACCGTTAAAACCACTTCATCGATTGAGTCGATCAGGACCCCGTCAAAATCAAAAATCAGCATGTCCTGGTATTCCTTTACCGTAAACGTTTTATCATTTTTAGGTTGGCGAAGTGCACTTTAATTGTTGCGAATTTAATAGGATCGTGGAAATATTGCAACAATTGTCGTTTTAATTGCCTGTTCGCCAACAAGACACCAAGACCCAAAGAAAGTTTTTAGCTAAAATTTTCATTGAGTCTTTGTGTCTTAATGTCTTTGTGGCAATTTTCCGATCTGCCCCTTAAACTCAAATTAATCAAGGAATTGTGAAATGCGGGCGGTTTGGCTGGAAAACAAGGTTTTGAGCTTTCGGGAAGATATCCCGGAGCCCGAGCTGCTCCCGGGCGAGGCTCTTGTCAAAGTACGGTTGGCCGGCATCTGCGGCACCGATCTGGAGCTGGTGAAGGGGTATTATCCGTATTACGGCATTCCGGGACATGAATTTGTCGGCGAAATCGTTCAGGCTCCTACTGCACCGCGGCGAATCGGGCAGCGGGTTGTCGCGGACATCAATGTCGCCTGTGGCGAGTGTCCCGATTGTCGGGCAGCCCGCCCGGGGCATTGTCGAAACCGTTGTGTGCTGGGCATTAAAAACCGCGACGGGGTCTTTGCTGATTATCTGAGCCTGCCGCTGCAAAATTTGATTCCAGTACCGCAGACAGTATCCGACGAGGCCGCGGTTTTTGCGGAACCGCTGGCAGCCGCGCTGCAAATTCAGCAGCAGGTTCAGATTGAACCGGCCGCAAGCGTACTGTTGATCGGGGCCGGCCGACTCGGGCAGTTGATTGCCCGTACCCTGGCGTCGGTGACCGGTCAATTGACAGTCGTAGCTCGCCACCAGAGCCAGCAAGTACTTCTAAGCGCTCATGATATTGGCTGGATCCAAGAAGACGGCATCCGCGATCGCGCTTTTGATATCGTTATCGAAGCCACCGGCTCACCTGCCGGATTTACACTGGCCCGCCAGGCGGTCCGGCCCCGGGGCACCATTGTCCTCAAAAGCACTTACAGTGACACCGGTGAGGACACGAGGCCGATTCAGCTCTCATCTTTGGTGGTCGATGAAATCACCCTGGTGGGATCGCGCTGCGGGCCAATGGCAGCAGCGCTCGATCAGCTCGAAAAACAACAGGTGGACCCCGCTGGGCTCATCGCAAAGCGTTATTCCCTGAGTGACGCCCTGGCAGCGTTTGAGCATGCAGCCGCACCCGGGGCGCTAAAAATTCTATTTCAAATCAAAGGTTAACGCGTCACCCCGCAGCCTGCCGAGGAGGAATATCAAAATGAATGATCATAGAAACCCCAAAGATGCCACTTTAGCCGTCTGGGCCGGTGAAGACAGACCGCTGTGGGAAAATGCGACTCAGGTACCGGTCGTCCATAGCGTCTCGTTTGGCTATGCCGACCTGGAGCAGTGGGCAAAGGTCGGCCGTGGGGAAATCGACGGCTATATTTACAGCCGCAACACCAACCCGACAGTGCGCGCTTTTGAAGAAAAAATCGGCCGCCTGGAGCGCGCCCAGGATTCTACATCCTTTGCCAGCGGCATGGCCGCCATATCCAACACGCTGTTTACCTTGCTGGCTCCCGGCGATCGCATTGTTTCGATCAAGGACAGCTATGGCGGAACCAATAAAATTTTTCTGGAATTTTTGCCGCGATTCAATATTGCGGTGAGTTTGTACGATACCAATGACCAGGCGGCAATTGAAGCAGCCGTTTCAGAAGGCTGCCAGGTTCTGTATTTGGAGAGCCCCACAAATCCGACCATGAAAATCGTCGATATTGCGCGCCTTGCCCGTGCCGCCCACCGCGTTGGCGCCCTGGTGGTGGTCGACAACACCTTTGCCACTCCGGTTAACCAGAAGCCCCTCGAGCTGGGCGCAGATCTGGTACTGCACAGTGCCACCAAATATCTGGGGGGCCATGCGGATGCACTGGGAGGGGCGGTCTGTGGGCCGCAGGACCATGTTCGCCGCATTTTTCATTTCCGCGAAATCAACGGCGCCGCCCTGGACCCCATGGCCGCCTATCTGTTGCTGCGCGGCATGAAAACCCTGCCGCTTCGCATCGAGTGCCAGAATCAAAGTGCAATCCAAATAGCCCGCTTTTTGCAGTCGCATGCGGCCGTCGAACGGGTTTTTTATCCCGGTCTGGATTCGCACCCGCAACATGACATCGCCCGGCAACAGATGAAGGGTTTCGGCGGCATGCTCGCTTTTTCGGTAAGAGGGGGTTATGAGGCGGTCGCGCAATTCCTGCCGCGCTTACGATTCGCCCACCGGGCCGCTAACCTGGGGGCAGTTGAAACGATTGTGGGGCCACCGGCAACCACCAGTCACGTCGAATTAAACGCCCGCGAAAGAGCGGCCATGGGTATTCCTGAAAACCTGGTGCGGTATTCGGTGGGCATTGAAGATGTGGCTGATTTAATTGAGGATCTAAAACAGGCTCTGGATTTAATTTAAGGCCGCAAAGGCGCCGAGCTCGCAGCGGGTATTTTTCTTATTTCTTTTCGGTAAATGAAATAATTTAATCTCTGCGGACTTTGCGTCCGTTTCGCCTCGGCGAAGCTCTTCAGAGCGAAGACGGGCCGCGGTGAGTGATAAATAGCCAAAAAAAGCTAAAGTTCTTTTTAAAAAAGGCCGATATATATGCTACGCGTGTTTCGGGAGACACGCTATGTCACCTTCTTTTACTAACTTCGGAAACTGGGGCGGGTCCATAGGGCTCGCCCCAGTTTTCTTGTTTTGTATGAAAATAGTTGAGAAATTCTTACTGATTAGCTCTCGGCTCTTTGCGAAATTGCAATGACCAAGATTCGATCTTTCATTTTTTAAATCAAGATACAATTTAATCTGTAAAGCGCTAAGTTGCTATACGTTTACACTGTAGGTAATTTTTTGGACGAATTGTTTTGCAGATATGAATAACAAATCCATCACAAATTGAAATTGAAGGTTCAGGCACGTATGTCACACTTTTAGGCAAGTCGCAATTTGTTACCTTGCATGATGCAATATGCAGTCGGGCTTACGGCAAGAGCGCCTTGTTGAGTTGCTGGGTGGACTTGTTGCACTTCGATTACATTGAAACTAACGTAAGCCACGCTCCCCCCCTTGACAAGCTGACAAT
>JASFIG010000021.1:0-23627 GCA_050122795.1 Desulfobacterales bacterium | reverse complement strand
AAAAAATAGTGAAGCGCTGCGCGTTATTTGCAGCGCTTTATAATTTTGCGATTTAGCCCACCGTTTGCAATCTGTTCGAAAATTCGAAAAAACAGACGATTTTGCCCATTTTAGCAGCGACAAAAAATTGTTGATAACGTGTTGATAACTGACAATCTAGTTAAAATTTAAAGGAAAATTTTCAGCTCTGATAAGCTGCTAAAATGAATAGACATAATATTTTTTTGTCTTTAAATTCAATAAATTTCAGATAGATACATATTGTTGATAACTTCGTTGAGTTCACTTTGATAAACCGGCATAATCCGATTTGACAGAAACGAAGACTTGACCAAATATAGCATTAAGGTTGCAGGTTTTTTCCTTCCTTGAGGATGCAATCGGATGAGGCACGCCCGCATGCGCGCATCCAAACCAGACAAATCGCGATCGTAGCCATATTCAACGTTTCTTTGGCTCGCGCAATATATCACAGGCGCAGTTTTTAGCCAATGGTTTCAATGTCCATATATTGTGGTCCGAGTCGTAAGCTATACAATATATTGTTGACTTGGGCCCTATTTTGGGCTATGGTATTATAGGCGTGAGTTAAATTTTAACCCCCAATCGCTATTAAGGAAGCCATCATGTGCACCATTTTAGTCATTGATGATGAAAAGGGAATTTTACGTGTCATCCGGGAGGCATTAACCCGCTCCGGCCATGACGTTGAAACCGCGCTCGATGGAATTGAAGGTATTCAAAAATTTGATGATGGCTGCTATGACATGGTGATTACCGATCTGCGGATGCCCGGCCTGGACGGCAAAGGGGTCGTTGAGCACATTCGTGCCTCCGGTAACAATGCCGTTCCGGTCATCGGTATTTCCGGCACCCCCTGGCAGATTCAGGATTCAGGATTTGATGAGGTCCTTGCCAAGCCGTTTCCACTTCAGGATCTGGTAGAATCGGTCAGGAAGTTAACGCAATTTCCACTCAAAACCGCCATGAGTGCCTGAGAATGGGTTTTTTTACGGCAACCCGCCAAAACCCACCTGCCGCCTGATCTTCAACGATCAGCGGCTTTTTTAATAGTCCCATCCGGATCATGAGTGCTGAAATTTGCCGTTTTCATATATTAAAACGTTCTTACCGGATTTCAAAATTGCAATTACCTGTTTCTTCTCGGTGTTGACAAAATCCCAGTGCAGGGCGGACTCATTAAAGCCCAGTTTGCGCTTCATCGGCTTGGTCAGCTCGACAGGCTTACCGGCATATGTATTTGAATACGAAGATCCCAGTGCGATATGGCAGTTGCCCTGTGGACCGCCGAAGTTTTCGTCATACAGCGTGTTGGCCATAAAGCGATTGATGCGCGAAAAGCGCTTATCGGTCAGCGAAAACTCGCCGATCCGGGCGGCACCTTTATCCATCGCCAGTTGCTGTCGAACGAAAGATTGGCCCCTTTTGGCTGCTATTTTAACCAGCCGTCCGTCTTCAAATTTAAAGCGAACGTCACGCACGTAATTGCCGCTGCGATAGGACGGTTGATCTGCAAAAAAGCTGCCCTGCGTGCCGCGCCAATCCGGCGAGACAAATATTTCAAAACTGGGAATATTACGGCCGGAAATGCCGACCCAGCGCCGCTTTTCACCCAGAGAAAGGCGCAGGTCCACATTTCTAGAAGTCACCTGCAAGGCGGTCACCGGTAAGCGGTTGAGCCAGCGCTTAATGCGCTGGGCCTGCTTAAAAATATTCTGCCATTCGATCACCGGTGAAGCTGAATTCAGAAAACAGGCTCTGGCAATCTGCGCGCAATAGGCTTTCTGACTGATGCGCGCATGTTTTGCCAGCTGAACGGTCGGAAACATGCACAAGGTCCAGCTAAAGTTTTTCCGGGCCTCTCTTTTATCAAGCACGTCACGCAATTTCTTTTTGGAAAGGACCGACATGGCAATTTTTTGCGGATCAATTTTGGCCAGATGGGTCATGGACTCGGGTGCGAAAATCGAGATGCTGCCATTCAGACGCTTAAACAGATTTTCTTCACCCGGCGGGATGTAGACCAGCTGCTTGCTGTTTGCCAGACTGTAAAAATCGCGCTCCATCGCAGCGGTCGGGTTTAAGCGCATCAGCGGATGCGCCCCGGCCTCCAGCAATTTGGCAAATAAAATTTCAGCCAAGCGGACGGCCGCCAGATCGAATCGGACGAGCACGATATCGTTTCTGTAAATTCGACGGGATTTAGCGGTTTGCAGTCCCCATATTAAGACATCTGCGTAACGATTGAGTTGTTTTTCAGTGAGCACGATTCCCCCTTCCTGCAACCTTTAAATCTACTCAAATAATTATTTTTGATTGACTTATCCAAGATTAAGATTAGCTACTGGCTTCTGGCTACTGGCCTCTGGCTACTCGCTCCTGGCTTCTCGCCTCTGGCATCTGGCTGCTTGCTTGTGGCATCTAACGGTTACCCGCGTCTATCAAAAGGCCATTTTAATTGATGCCTTTTCTTCATGTCAGGTTGATCGTGAATCTCAGACAACCTGCCGCCAGCAGCCGGCAGCCAGCAGCCAGCAGCGAGCAGCAGAGACAGTCAGAGGCCAGGTAGCGGCAGCCAGTAGCGGTGTTATGATTCCTCTTTTAAAAATAAGTCGTGATATTCGGTGTCCGACAGATGCGTTTTGAGCAGGCGGGTCATCAGGTTAAAAATTTCAGAGAGCTCGTCATCAGACAGACGCTTGATCAGCGTTTTCATCAAAAGATCGTCCGATAACTTCTGAAGATAAAAGACAACTGTATTTTCATCGCTTTCGCGATCGGCCCCAAAACCCACCAAACCGTCATAGGTTTCCACAAAATTATGCGAGTGACGCTTCATGATCCACCTTGCCTTTCCAGAGAAAAGATTGCAACAGTCATACCTGATTCATAAAGGAAAAAAAGGTTGCGGTCAATCTAGCCTCGCGACAAGCGTGTTGTGCAACATACAGCGAGGTGAGGTGGCTATAGCACAGATGCGTATCGTAACGCTAGGTAATGGTGCGGTGGCGTTTCAGTTTGGCGACGGTTGATCCAGGACGCTGCGAATGGTGGTGGCCAGGTCATTTTTGATGACCGGTTTCATGATGAATCTTTGAATACCCATTTCCAATGCTTTTTCTTCCGTAATGTCTTCGTTAAATCCGGTACACAAAATCACCGGAATACCGGGCTTGACGTCCAATAATTTTTGGGCCAGCTCGTCGCCGGACATATGCGGCATGGTCATGTCCGTAATCACCAGGTCGTAATCCTGGGGTTGTCTCGAAAATTCTTTGAGCGCTTCGACGCTGTCGGTTCGGGTGGTCACCTTATAGCCCAGATTTTCAAGCATCTGCCGCTCCATGGAAACGATTTGCTCTTCATCATCGACCAGCAGGATGTGTTCGCACCCCTCTTCGGCGCCATTGACGGGTTCATATTCTGTTTGAACATCCTCTTCCTCGATCACCGGCAGCAAAACCGTGAAAACTGCGCCTTTTCCCGGCGAGCTGGTAGCGGTGATATCACCGCGGTGGTTTTTAACAATACCGTGAATGACCGATAATCCCAGCCCGGTGCCCTTGCCCTGTTCTTTGGTGGTGTAGTAGGGCTCAAAAATCCGATCAAGTACCGCAGCGTCCATACCGCAGCCTTCATCCGTGACCTGCAACCGTACATGCGGGCCTGGCTGCATGCCGATCTTTTGGACCGTGTGTTCGTACTCGACATAGATCTCTTTCAGGCTGACTTCCAGCTTGCCGCCTTTGTCCTGCATTGCCTGGTAGGCATTGGTACATAGGTTCATGACCACCTGATGGATCTGGGTGGCATCTCCCATTACGGGCGCACACTTTTCATCAATGTCATGCACAATGTCGATAGACGCCGGGATCGATGCGCGCAACAGCTTGAGCGCCTCTTTAACCACCTGTTGAACCTCGACGGGTTTGCGCTCCTGGCCACTTTGCCGGCTGAACGTTAAAATCTGCTTGACCAGTTCTTTGGCGCGATTGGCGGCTTTGAGAATTTCTCCCAGATTGTTATGGGCCACCGAGTCCTCCGGCACTTCGTCCATGGTCAATTCAGTATAGCCGACGATCGGAAATAAGATATTGTTAAAATCATGGGCGATGCCGCCCGCCAGGGTGCCAATGGCCTGTATCTTGAGAACCTGCTGCAGCTGACGTTCATATTTGGCCAGGGTTTGGGTGCGCTCTTCAACCATCTGTTCAAGGACCTCATTCTGGTTGCGCAGCAGTGAATAAAACTCGAGGCTTTCCAAAGCATTGGCGGTATTGAGCAAAATAATCGATAACAGGGTCAGAGAAGTGTCGGGGATTTTGCTGTTTTTTTCAGGCAGCAACCCGACATACATGCCCCTGATGCGGGAATAGGTGGTAATGACGTGTAAGACAAATTTGCGGCTGTGATCCCTCGAAGATATTAAAACGCCGCGCTTTTCGCGAATGGCCCATGCAAAATAGCCCTGTTCGATCATGTGATCGACTTCCGATTGGATAACGCTTTCCAGGTTCTTTTCGTTGCATACGCATAAATCGAAATTTGAATTTTCCTGGTCCACCAGATAGAGCGCATTGGCTTCAAATGGAATCAAACGACTGATGCGTTTATCGGCTTCTTGTAATATATGCTCGGGGCCATACCCCTTGTTGATATTTTCCTGGAAATCGCCCAGCGAAAGGGCCATTTCGAGGGCATTTTGGATAAAACGTCGATTTTCTTCAAGATAGTCAATACGAGCCAGTAGCTTTTCGGCGTCCATCTGTATGGTGTCAGCTTGATTCATGAGTGATTTACATGTCCAGCATAGATTCCAGAGCAAAGTATTGATGAGTGGCCTGTTTGGTTACCACCTCAAAACAGCTTGGTGACAATTCCAGACTTTCCCAGGCGGCGTTGTCCAGGGGCGGCACAAAACGCTCACCGCTGGTACCAATTCCCAGTCCGTTTGTAATGATATCGGCCAGGTGAACCAGGGTGGCGGGCAGCGGTTGCTGGGCCTGCTGGGGGCTATGATGGAAAAACACGTTGTTTTCCAGAACCATGGGCAGTTTCCACTGCTGCAAAAGGTGCCTGACCAGGTGCGTATGGTTGCAGCCCAGATAATCTGTTTCCTGCATATACAGCAGCATATCGGCAGAGCGCGCACGGCTCAGTATATTGCGAGATTCATCGGGAAAATAGCTGTAAAGAATCAAGCGTCCCAGATCATGCAGCAATCCGGAAACGAACAGTTGCTCTGTCTGAGGAATGCTTTTGTGTGCGGCTAAAATGCGTGAAATGATACCGCACGCAAGACTATGCCTCAGAAAGGAGTACATGCTCAGTATCTCCTTCGGGATTTTGATGAACAATGAGATCAGGCTGATCCCCAGCGCCAGGCCGGAAATTTCGCGAGTGCCGATCAGGGTCACCGCCAGCGATATTTTGTCGATTTTGGATGGAAACCCGTAAAAGGGGGAATTGACGATTTTTAAAAGCAGAGCCGTTAAACTTGGACTGCGCTGAACAACCTGCGCAATATCCTCTGCCGATGATAAGGGGTTGGCAATAACCTCGTTTAGTTCGAAAACGATGGACGGTATTTCCGGCAAAGTTATCTTTTTATTTTGTAATTTTCGCAGAAAATCATTTCCATTTCCTGAATTTTTGCGCTCAATTTCCGCCAGATCGATTGTTTTTTCATTTCCATTAATATTATGTTTGCTGCGAAATTCAACAGAGATTCGGAAGATCTCTGTGATCGCCGGATGCTCCAAATCAACGTGGCGAAACAGGTTCTTGGTATTTTCT
This sequence comes from Desulfobacterales bacterium, assembly GCA_050122795.1. Taxonomy (GTDB): domain Bacteria; phylum Desulfobacterota; class Desulfobacteria; order Desulfobacterales; family JAHEIW01; genus JAHEIW01. Next base: position 17,810 of record JASFIG010000021.1, on the reverse strand, counting down.
TCAATCTTTTCAATTTTTTCGGGACTTGCCTGCCCGGTGGAAGGGCTTTTGTCGCCATTGTTTCCCTGGATGTTGACCTCGGTAACTCCCCAGATCTTAAAAATCCGGATATGGGACGACTGAATCTCCTTATCCTTTTTCAAAAGCAGACGTCCGTTAATATCCCTGACTTCTTCATCCAGAACCATGCCCGGTTCTAGGTCTTTAATGTGCGTAAGGCCCATTATGGGTGACTCCAGCTTCCACGTTTAATCGTATAGTGCTTAAAATATTGAAATAATTTATAATTTTATATGTTGCAGCCCGATCCTGTTGTCGGGATCGTCTTTTTGATGTTATTAATGATTATCGTCTCACCGGAGCTTAAACTTAAGGAAAATTAAGAAAAATCGGTTCGTTCGGAAAATTGTGAGGGACAAGGGGGTGGTTGTTGGAGCCGCTAAACCGATCCGGCTTTATCGGCCTTGAGCCGCTGGGCAAATTTTGAAAGGGCTGCCAGGTAATCCTCTAAACCGCGCATGAAGATATCATTGTGATTTGCATTGGCGATTGTGATCAGGGTTTTATCGGCAGACGGGCATGTTTCAAACAGCATAACACCTTCTGAGTGGGGGATGATATGATCATGTTCGGCATGAATGATCAGGGTGGGTTTATGAAAATGGCGAATTTTGTCTGCGTTTAGAAAACCGGCGGCCTCCTCAAAGCCGATTTCAGCTGTCTGGATACCTAAGAGTTGCAGCAGAGGGGCGCTGTGGGCAAAGCCGCTTTCGACAATCAGGCCGTCAATTTGAGGGGCATAGTGCGATGCCAGCTCCAGTACGGATGCACTGCCCAGAGATCGGCCCATCAGCGCCAGCGGGCCGCCGTATTCGTTGTCCGCAAGCCACCGGCTGACAAAGTCGAAAATCGTATGGCAATCGCGCATCATGGCCGTTACCGTAGGGCGGCCGGTGGAGCGGCCGTAGCCGCGATAATCAACGGCCAGAAAGTTGAGACCCAGTTGATTGACGATCGGGCCGAAATCATCATAATCAGCGACAATTTCGCCATTGCCGTGAAAAAAAAGAACATTCACACCGGAGCGTTCTATGCGGTGGAATCGGGCACCGATATGAATATCGGCCTCAACCGGGATCATGATATGGCTTTCATCGGTTGCCGATTCGGATTGCCCGAATTCCGGACGCGGATGAAACAGGACATTTGAGATGGCCGGCTGATCCAATAGCGAATAATTTATTTGAGAGATATCGATCATTAGAGCATTCCCCTGTAGTAGGCTATTTTTTTAGCGTGTGGTTTAAAAATATCCAAAATATATTGTCGCTCTGTTTGTGGAAGCGGCACTGCTTGGCGTCCGATGGCGGCCAGTGTTTCGACCTCTGCCGGCGACGCGCAGCCCACAATGGCCACATCGATATCGCATGACAGCGCAAAACGGATCAGCGATTCTGCTGTTATCTGCGCCTGGGGTATAAGAAAATGCGACGCGCCTAGGACCTTCATGCCGACAACAGCCATTCCCTTTCGTCTGGCCGCCGGCAAGGTTTCGCTTAAAAATCCGCCCAGAATTTCCTCCACCGGATTAACCGGCAGCATAACGGCGTCAACCGGCCATTGCCGGACCGCCTGAGTCAGGATGCGGGGATCATGATGACCGGTTACGCCGATGGCGCGGACGGTGCCGGCGGCTTTGGCGTCAACAAAGGCTTCCAGGGCGCCGCCGGCCCCTGAAATCATTTCAAGATCGGCTGCGGTTCGGATATCATGAATTTGCCACAGATCCAGATAGTCTGTTTGCAGCCGCTGCAAAGATTGTTTCAGATCAGCCGTTGCGCCCTCTCTGTCGCGGCTGGCCGATTTGCTGGCCTGAAATATGCCGGTACGGGTATCGGCATGTTTTTCCCAGAAGCTGCCGTAATAGCATTCGCTGTCGGCATAAACACGGGCTGAATCAAAATAAGTGATTCCCAGGTCTGTGGCTGCCTGAATAACGGCATGCGCTTGCGAATCACGCCCATGCGTTCGCAGGATGCCTTCTCCGCCCAGACCTGTGCGGGTCACCGTTTGATCGGTTTTTCCGAAAAGCCTCTTTTCAATCTCAGTTGAGGTCATGGCACGGTCCTTTCCAGGAGGGGTCCGGCGGTATTTCGAGCATACGGGCGGCGACCTCCTTGAGGATTTTAACGGCCACCATGGCGGTCATATCTGAAAAGTCGCGTTTGGGATTATACTCAACGATGTCGGCACCAACGAGCGGGGCCTGCAACTGCTGAATCAAATCGATCAACTGCCGCGTAGTCAGGCCGCCGGGCTCATGGTGAGCGACGCCGGGTGCAAATGCAGGATCCAGAACGTCTAAATCAATTGAGAGGTACAGCGGACCCTTCACCTTCAGTTTGGCTGCATTTTGCAGTTGCGGTATGGTGATAATTTCCGTGCCGAATCGCTCGGCCTGTTGTTTCTGGTGCGGATTAAGCGTCCGAATTCCAATCTGAACCAGACACGATGCCAGCCTTTCTTCCATGATGCGTGCAAACGGGCAGGCATGCGAAAAGCGGTTGTCGTCGTAGCGATCATACAGGTCCGGGTGTGCATCCAGGTGCACAATGTCAAGTCGGCCAAATTTTTTATGATAGGATTTTAACAGCGGATAGGTGATGGCGTGATCGCCGCCCAGTGAAATGAGCCGAATATCGCGATTCAACAGGTCGCTGGTGGTGGCTTCAATGCTTTCAATAGCATCTGATTCGCCGTCGAAGTCGAGGTCACCGAGGTCAATAAACTCTGGCCGATCTGCCAGATCGATGCCGGATTCCGAGCACAGATTGCAGGCCCCGGAATGCATGACCTTACGAATTTGAGCCGGCGCATGGGCAGCGCCATGCATAAAAGACGAAAAGGCATCGAAGGGGATGCCGACAACTGCAACCGATCCCGGAATCAAGCTTTCAGAATATTGTATCATTTAATCACAAACAGCCGGAATTCGGCCCTGATGGATCACGGTTGCAGCGAGCGCACCGGCAGCACCCGGCAGCCTTTGTTATCGTGCAAGTCAACGGTAAATGCACTTCCCAGGTTGAAATCGAATGCGATCGGCAACCCCAGGGCCGTATCCGAGGTCCAGACCAGGACACAGCTGAGTCGAATCTGGGGAACAATTTTGACCGGATGGCCGCAAAGCGTTTTATATCCCTGATATTTGGCATCCTCTACAAAAAGACTTTGTAGTTCGGCGGTTGTCGGAAGGCGCCAGTTTTCGTACAGTTGCGGAATGGTGTCCGGAAACGCATCTGTCAACCAGCCTTGAATCTGACTCCAGAAGATATCGGCCTGATTATCGGTCTTGGCCCACATGAGACCGAGCTTGCGATCGCTGACAGTGCCGTTGCCATGATCGATGAAACGCTGTTCTGCCAGGGCAGCGTCATCCGGGCCCGTAATTACCACCAGAAACAGGAGAACGCCTCTCACCAGCACTTTGGAGATGATATTATTCATAATGATCAAAGGCGGCATCGGTTGGATCATCAGGGTTGCTGCCGATAGACGCAGGTTGTCCGCCGCCCAGTGAAGATTAATAAAGAACATTGCGCGTGTCAACCCGCACCACCTCGACTCAACAGGCTTTGAGCGTGCGGCCATGGATAAAAAGCAGCTGTTGCGTTTTTTATACGGATCCACCGCATACACCGCTTTGGAAAGCCATTATTTTTGGCGGTGACGGTCATCGATTTCATCCGACCACCCATTTAAGGAATGTGAGGCACAAAGCCAAAGCTTTTGTAAATCTTCCGGGCGGCAGGTGAAATGATAAAATCGATAAATTTTTGGGCGTTTTGCGGATGCACGGCATCTTTTAAGGGGCAGATAAAATAGTTGATCTTATCGCGTTGATCCAGTTTGTCGCCGGGTTCGATGACTTCGAATGCCAGGCCGCTCGCCTTAGCCTGGACAGCTTCCGTCACCCAGACCGGTCCGACGTCCACCGTTTTCTTTGCAATCCGCAGCGGTGTTTCCCTGTGATGGACAAGGGTCAAAATTGTTGTGCCTTCAGCCCTCTTTTCCTCCATGATGCGCTTGACAAGGGCATTGCCACCTGCCTGGCGGTACATGTCAATGATATGAAGGGCAATATCCTCATTTTCTGGGTCCGGCTGTGAGATGCGGACATCATCTCTTGCCAGGTCCTTTACCGATGCAATCCGAGCCGGATTGCCCCGGGGGACCATCAACGTCAGGCGGTTGTGCAGATACAGATGCTCGTCTTCCGGTCGGATATGCCCTTGCTGCGCTAATATCTGCATGGCCGTTTGATTAACCGAACTGTAGACATCCGGATAGACGGTAAATGGTTGGTTTTGCCACAGGGCGCCCCGGGCCAGTATTTGCTTGAGTTCCAGACCCGGTGGGAGGGTTTCATAAAATATGGTTTTAATTTCCGGATAACGGGCCTTAAAAGCCGAGATCATCTCGGGCATGACCATGAATTGATTGCCGGCCATGAAAAGCACCAGGTCCGCTTCTGCCGCGATTTCCAAATGGTGCAGGTCATCGGCGCGATCCGGCGGAATGACGGGAAGGGCGTTTTCAGTCATTATTCAATCTCTTTTTTAATTCTCAAAAGGTAAAATGCCACTGGCTACTGGCCTCTCGCTTCTTGCTCATTGCTGCAGGCCAGAAGCCAGAGACCAGAAGCCAGACGCCAGTGGCCAGCAGCCGAAAGCTTATCACCCTGTGCGCAACATAAAGTAAACTCACTTATTTCTTGAGCCTTGACCGGACGACAATCTCCGAATGCAACGTCCGGTGCACCGGACAGCGATCGGCAATCTGCAGCAGTCGCTTTTTTTGCCGATCATCCAGCTCGCCGGACAAATCGATTTCGCAGTCAAATTGATCCAGTTGGCCCTCTTTTGTGACGCAGGTTTCACAATCGGCGGCATCAATTTTTTTATGGTTTATGTGAACGCTGACGGCGTCCAGTGTCCATTCTTTGCGGTCGGAATACATGCGCAGGGTGATGGCTTTGCAGGCGCCCAGGGAGGCCATCAGCAAGTCAAAAGGGGCCGGGCCCAGATCAGATCCGCCCATTGATCGGGGCTCATCCGCCACCAAACTGTGGCCGGCGGCCATAATGTCGGTAACATAGGGGGTCTTTCCAATTTGAACGGTCACCTGATGCCGGCGCTCATCTTCGGTGGGTTGGTTCTGGTCAGAAGCATCGATATACTTGGCGGCCCAGGCCGCGATGACAGCGCCGGCATACAGTGAATTCGCCTGGTGGGTTAGGAGGTGGTCGGCCTGGTCGAGGGAAATAAAGCTTTTGGGATGCCGGGCGGCCTGAAAAATCTGGGCGGCATTCTCGATGCCAACGGTCTCGTCAATCGGTGAATGCAGCACCAGCAGTGCCCGGTTTAAATTTTTGAGGACGTCTTGCATATTGACCAGCTGCAGATCGTCTAAAAATTGTTTTTTGAGTTTAAAGGTTCTGCCCGCCAGGCTGACCTCGGCTTCACCGCGGCTCTGAATGATCCGGGTTGCGCTACCAAGGGCCTGGGTCACATGCCGCGGGTCGGCCGGAGCGGCAATCGTGACTACCGCCTTGGAGGAAGGAATGCGCTGAGCAGCCTGCAGGACTGCTGCGCCTCCGAATGAATGCCCGATTAATAATTCCGGCGCCTGATAGTTGGATTGTAAGAATTCGGCCGCACCGATCAGATCTTCAACATTTGACGAAAAATTGGTATCGGCAAATTCGCCTTCACTTTCACCAAGCCCGGTAAAATCAAATCGCATCACCGCAATGCCTTCGCGGTTCAATGCCCGCGTAATATGGGCGATGGCTTTAATATTTTTTGAGCAGGTAAAACAATGCGCAAACAGGGCATAAGCCGCCGGCCGGCCGGCAACCGGTAAATCCAGCCGGGCCGAAAGCACCTGGCCCTCGCTGTTTTCAAATTCGATTTTTGTAAATTTCATAAGCGTTCCTTTTTAGTTTAGCCACAGACGCACACGGACATCCACAGACTATTTTTTTAGTCGAACATGTTGCCTGTCCGAATAGTTTGTGTGAGTCTGTGTGGGTCCGTGGTTAATTTATTTTTCTTCATTCGGCTCGTAATCGACAATGGTGGGCGGCTGCAGGCTGTGGTCTTCGAGCATTTTGAGAGCGGCTTCGATGACCGCATGCTGTTTGGCCGGGTCATCGGGCGTATCCAGCGGATAGCCGTGACGGAAAGGGACCACCAGAGCGCGCGGGGGACGTACTTTTTCGGCAGCTATTCGCAACAGTTGAATCGTTACAGTCGAAATGCCGTTGCGTTCCAGTTCCGCTGCCACCAGACCCACGGTCTGGTTGCAAATCGGTCAGACCGGGACCAGCAGAGCCGCATCCACCGCATCATCTTTTAGCAGTTTCAGCGCTCGGGGCAGTGTTTTTTTCAGCAGGCGACCGGGTGCGGTAATCGACCCCATAAAGGACAGATGCCGGTGGTTGAGCAAACCGATGCGCCTCTTTTTTTCCAACTCCCGCATGCGGTTTATTGGAAAAGCCAGATTGGGATCCTGGCGGATTCCGGAGTGGTCGAAACTATCACTGCGGTGCGTATCGATTAAGCCGTCGACGGCGACGTCCGATTGAATTTCGCGGAAACTGTAGTCACCACCCAGAATCGTTTCATCAAAGGGCGCTTGATCGGCGGTAGTGAAACCCGAGCTTGAAACCAAAACGAGACGACATTCTTTCAACGGTTTTTGCAATGGCTGCCATGGAACCGGGTCGACACGTCGCCAGGGGTAGGCTTTCAGAAACAGCCGGTATTTTAATGGAAACTCACTCAGATCGCCCAAATCGGATATACCTCTGTGAAAAGAGTTGTCAGTTTTTGCATCAACAAATTGAAACGTTCTGATGCCTTTGCTGAATTGACCTAAGTCATTGTTATTCAAATTCGATTGGCTTAGTTTTTTAGCTGATATAGGGGCTTTTCATTGAGTCGAGGGCATGTGTTTATTATCGCCTTCAGCCTTGCAGTCGATTTTGGCATTAAATCAAACGCAATTCAATTCTATTTTGAACGGGGTATCATTTTTTTCCTTGAATGAATTTTATTCATTATATTAATGGCTTGACATTCATTAACCCAGTCGATAGAACATCAACCGATGATCGTTGCATCAACTGTGCATCGACAGCACCATATGGTGCTGCCCGGATTTTAAATTCACTCTATGATCGCATAGGCATTCGTTTAATTATGCTGTGCTCTATTCCCCCATAACCTAATTGCAGCAAGTATAAGGAGGGTCTACCATGATTGTAAAGAATATTAAAATGCTCATGATTTTATTATTGGGAATTTTTCTAATCCTGCCGGGAAGCACGGCCCTGGCGGCTGAAAAGCCAATTATCGTCGGTGCGCCGCTTTCAACTGCCTTTCTTTATGGATGGGGCCCTGAAAGAGCCTTCACGCTGGCCATTGAGGAAATCAATGCCGCCGGCGGCGTAGACGTGGGTGGTACTAAACGGCCGTTCAAACTGGAAGTCATCGATACGCGGGACCTGGAACCGGGTGTGCCGGTTAGCGAGGCCCTGCTGGCGGTCGAAAAACTGATTCTGGATAAAAAAGCCGATTTTATCGTCGGCGGGCCCGTCCGTTCCGAGGCGGCCCTGGCCGCCATGCCGCTTTTGAGCAAATACAAAAAGGTTTCAATCCTGACGACCGGCGTGCTGACGCCAAAATACCATGCCATGGTGGCTGAAAATTATGATAAATATAAGTATTGTTTTCGCATCCATGGTGAGGCCAAAAACCTGGTTGGCGAGATGTTTGCCAATTTTACCGAGCTGAGGGAACAGCATGGCTTCAACAACCTGTTTATCATTGCCCAGGATGTCTCCCATGCACGCGGTGCAGCTAAAGTCATGAATGCGGTGGCCACCAAACAGGGCTGGAATGTCACCGGCGTGGAGATTTACCCCACCGGCGCTACCGATTTTTCAATGGGATTGCTCAAAGCCAAAAACAGCAACTCCGAAATTATCAATATCTGGATGGATATGCCCGAAAGCGCCATTTTGCTGAAGCAATGGTATGAAATGAAAATTCCGGCGTTGCCGTTCGGCTCCACTCTGGCAGCCGCCGAGCAGCCCGGCTTCTGGAAAGCCACCGACGGCAAAGGCGAATATACCCTGTGTAATGTGGTCAACGCCGGCAACGCGCCTTCTGATGCCACCCCATGGACGATGAAGTTTTACAACGCTTACGAAACACGGTGGGGTGTCGCACCCGAGGGATTAGGCGGTTCCAGCAGCTACATGGCCATCTATGTGTTGCGGGATGCCATCGAACGTGCCGGCAGTCTCGACTCGGACAAGATTGTAGCCGAGCTTGAAAAAACCGATGTGATGGGTGTCTACGGTCGCTTGAAATTCGACCCCAAGAGCCACCAGGTCATTCCGGCCAAAGATCCTGAAACCGGTGCTGTGGGCAGCATTCTGCAGTGGCAGGAAGGCAAGCGGGTTGTGGTTTACCCCAAGAGTATCGCCAAGGGCAGCATTCAATTGCCGCCCTGGATGAAAAAATAAAACCTGCTCGCGCATGATCCTGGTTATAAATTAAACTGATATGAGGGTTGAAGGTGCTGCCGGCGCCGCGCCTTCAACCCGTTTCACGCCTGTTTTCCCTGATCATATCATGCAAATTTTGATTTACGGTACCATAAACAGTGTTGCATTGGCGCTATTTGCGCTGGGATTTGCAATGGTGTACGGCGTCAGCCGTTTACCCAATTTTGCCCACGGCGCCTTATATGTGACCAGCGGTTTTATTACCTGGACCTTTATCAACACGCTGGAGCTGAATTATGCGGTCAGCATCCTGTTGACGATGCTGGTCACCGGAATTATCGGGGCTCTGATTTACCAGTTTGTTCTAATCCGGATCCGGGGGATGGAAATATCGGAAATTATGGCGACCTACGCCATCGGGCTGGCTATTCTGGAGGGGCTCCGCTGGGGCGGTTTCCGGGGCCTGACCTACACCCTGCCGGCCTTTATTGAAGGCAGCACCGAGATTGCTGGTGTATCGGTGGATTACCAGCGTTTGCTGGTCGTCGGTATCGGCGCGGCAGTGGTTGCGGTGCTATGGTTGTTTACCCATTATACGCGCATTGGTCTGGCTTTGCGCGGAATGGCCCAGGACGAGCGTGCCGCCATGATGCTGGGTATTGATTCCGATTTGATGGCGCTGGCGGCCATGGGCTTCGGCTCTATGCTAGCTGCCCTGGGGGCCGTTGTGCTGCTTCCTCTAGGAAATATCGTCGTCGAAGCAGGCTATAACGTTCTTATTCTGGCTATCGCGGTTTGTATCGTCGGTGGTCTAGGCAGCTGGATCGGTGCGGTGCTGGCGGCGTTTATCATCGGTTTTGCCCAGATTCTAACCGTTGTTTACCTGGGGGCTCATTATCAGATGGTGGTCGCCCTGCTGGCGATCATCATTACGCTGATTTTAAGACCCTCCGGGCTGTTTGGACTTCAGAAAGAGCTGGAAGAGCGCGTATGAATGCATCCAAAGAGCAGCGCCGCAAGGAACGATTGGACCGCGGGATCAAGGTTCGATCTGAAAGTATCTATGCCCTGATGTCCTGGCGCGAGCTGTCCTATCTGTTTCTGCCCCGATTCGTGCTGATCGGTGGCCTGTTAATTTTGCCGCTGGTGATGCCCTCCATGTACTGGCAACGGGTCATATCCATTGTCTGCATCTATGCCTTGCTGGCATTGAGTTTTGATTTTCTGGCACACTACGTGGGCCTGGTGTCATTGGGCGGCGCATTTTTTATCGGTACAGGCAGTTACATTGCTGCTATTCTCAATACGTCGTTTGGATTGTCCCCCATTTTTACCATTCCAATTGCCACGTTGCTGGGTGCTGTTATTTGCACTATTCTTTTATTGCCATGTCTTCCATTGCGAGGGGTTTATTTTGCCATCGTCACCCTGATGTATCCGCTGCTGCTGGCACGCGTCATCGAAGCACTGGATATCCTGGGCGGAACCGATGGTATTGTGGGCATCGAAAGTTTTACCAACCGCTGGATGGAGCAATATTTCATTATCGTGATGGTGCTAGTGCTGCTATTTGGCACCCGTCGATTGGTCAACCAGGATATCGGCCTGGTTTTCAGAGCGGTTAAAGACAATGATCAGTCGGTTCGGGCGTCGGGAATGAGTGTGACCTACTACAAAACCATCGCAGTATTCATTGCATCCGGGATCGGTTGTCTGGCGGGTGCCTATCTGGTTCATCTGTATATGTGGGCCGGTCTGTCAACGCTGGCCCTGGATTTTTCCATTCTGCCGATTGCCGCCACCGTCATCGGCGGCTCCGGAACGCTGGTGGGTCCGGTACTGGGCGCCTTTATTCTGGTACCCATTTCGGAATTGCTGCGGGCATTCGGGACCCTGCGCATCGTATTTTATGCCCTGATTCTGCTGGCGTTCATTATTTATCGCAGCGAAGGTATTATGGTTTATGGCCAGCGCAAATATCATCAATTCGAAAAGTGGATTAGAGTATGAGCCCATCGACGACACCGCTGTTGCAAATCAATGAGGTGACCAAAGCATTTGGGGGCATCTATGCCTTAAATGAGGTCAGTTTCGATCTTCACGCAGGCGAAATCCTGGGTATTATCGGCCCCAACGGGTCCGGCAAGACGACCCTGGTGAACTGCATCACCGGTTTTATTGAGCTGAGTGCCGGTGAGGTTTTCTATCAGGGCAAAAAAATATCCGGAAAACCCGCGCATAAGATTGCCGACATGGGAATTACCCGCACCTTTCAGATCATGCGCCCGTACTATAGTCTTCCAGCCTATAAGAACCTGGTCATCCCTCTTTTTTCGCCGCGGGCCAAACGAACCGGCGGCTGGAGAGGTGGCGGTAAACTGGGGGACCGCAATACGGTCAGCATCGATATATTAGAAGAATTAGGTTTTGAGCGCGAATCTTTTGTACCTTACAAAATGGCGTCCAATTTGCCTACCGGCTATCTCAAGCGTTTAGAGCTCGCCCGCTGTCTGGCGTTAAATCCGAAAGTGATCATCTGTGATGAAGTTTTCTCGGGATTGAGCATGAGTGAAATAGCCAGCATGGTGCCGCTGGTGGAACGACTTCAGATGGAAGGCATCACCCTGATTATGATCGAACATCGTCTCAGGGAGTTGTTTCAGGTGGCCAATCGGATCATGGTGCTCAATTTCGGTGAAAAGCTCATTGAGGGCACGGCCGAAGAGATCATGGCTGACGAGAAAGTAAAAGAGGCCTATTTCGGATCCGAGGAAGTTGAGGAGGTAATGGCGCATGCTTGAGGCAAACCGGCTGATGGTGTTTTATGAAAACATGCTGGCCCTCAATAACGTCAGCATCAGGTGCGAAGAAAATCAAATTGTCGGTGTCTTTGGCGCCAACAGCGCCGGCAAGTCCACTCTGATGTACACCCTGTCGGGAATTATGGAAGATATCCGCAAAAAAGAAGAGATGGCCGGCGGTGAGCGCATCAGCGTTCTGGGCGATATTAGCTATCTGGGTGAAGATATTACGGGCCTGAAGCCCAGCAAACGAGCGAAAAAGGGGATTGTGCTCTGTCCGGAAAGGCGCCGAATCTTCAAAGAGTGCAGCGTGCTGGATAATTTGCGAATCGGGGGCTATCTGGCGACAGCGTCCCAGGCCAAGAAAACGCTGGCATATGTGTTTAAAGTCTTTCCGGCGCTTGAAAAATTACAAAAACGAATCGGCGGATTTTTGAGCGGGGGAGAACAGCAAATGCTGGCTATCGGCAGAGCGCTGATGGCGCAGCCGAAACTGCTGCTGCTCGACGAACCGCTTTTGGGGCTGAGCCCGTTGATTCAGGCCGTCCTGGTGCGGGCCACCAAAGAAATTCGGGATGAGATGGGGATCTCCATTATTGTGACCGAGCAGTATGCCCGTCCCGTTTTGCCGATCGTCGATTATGCCTTCATTCTGGAAAACGGCGCAGCGGTTCTGGAAGGCACCCGCGAGGAATTGATGAATAACCCGGACGTTAGGTCTGCCTATTTTGGAATCTAAAAAAGTTAGCTCAAAAATGCATCTAACGCCCAAGGGCATTGTTAAAAACCGATCTAAAATACACGAATATCGCGGCAAGATGCCGCTCCCACGTGGAATTCGGTAATGAATGTACAAAAATTCAATATGATCAATCAACATAGTGGGAGTGGCTTTTAGCCACGAATATTATACTCCGTTTTTGAATCGGTTTTACGCCGCGTCCATGGACGTTAACGACTATTTTCAGCTAACTTTTACCCAAATAAATTAGGAGTTATTGAAAGGAATGAGTCAAACAACGGCAGCATTAGAAAATGAATTGACTTTTACACGTTTCGATCAGATGAGCGAGCGCTATCCGGATAACACCGCCGTTGTTTATCTTGGACAGGCCTTTTCATATTTCAGGATAAGGGAGCTCAGCGAGCGCTTTGCCGGTGCCCTGCAGGAATTAGGCGTTAAAAAAGGCGACCGCGTGATGATCTATATTCCCAACTGTATCCAGTGGGTCATCGCCTTTCTGGGGATCCAGAAAATGGGGGCTGTGCTCGTGCCGGTGTCGCCCATTTATACATCCCACGAACTTGAGTACATGATCAAGGACTCTGGGGCTGAAACCATCATCTGCCAGGATACCAACTTTTGTTACGCCAGCGACGTGTTTGCAGAATCCGGGCTCAAACGCATCATCGTCACCAACCTGGTTGACCTTTTGCCTTTCTGGAAACGCTATCTGGGCTTCCTTTTTGATAAAGTACCCAATGGCAGAGTCGAGCGGGCCGAGGGCGTATACGAATTTAAAAAATTGCTCAATCACGCTCCGATGTCATCTGCGGCTAAGATCGATCCCTGGAAAGACCTGGCATACATTTTATATACCGGCGGCACGACCGGCTTTCCCAAGGGTGTTCCCGGCAATCACATCGGCATGGTATCCTATGTCAACGATGTCACAGATGATGTGGCCGCAGGACACCTTAAAGAGGGTGCGGACGTTTATATTGCGATTAATCCGCTTTTTCACATTATGGCTCTGGGGCTGTTCATCGCGGTGGGGCTTAACAAGGGCAATACCGCTGTCCTGATGCCGGTGCCCCAGGTTGATGCCATTCTTGAAACCATCCAGCGCGAGCGGGTGCGCTGGTTTCTGGGTGTTCCGGCCCTGTACCGCATGATCCTTGAAAACGATCGCCTGGATAAATATGATCTCAGCTCCTTGCGCTATTGTTATTGCGGCGGCGATGTGTTGCCGATTGAGGTATTTAACCGTTGGCAGGAGCATTTGGGCATACCCATTTATCAGGTTTATGGTTCCACCGAGGCCGGCCACGTGACTTACAGCCGCATTCATGAAGACCCCAAGCCCACGACGCTGGGACTTCCCCTGAAAAGCAGGGAATGCATTGTGGTTGATCCCGAAACGCTGGAGCCGGTTGCCACCGGTGAAATCGGTGAACTGCTGGTCACATCACCTTATACCCTTAAGGAATACTGGAACAAACCGGAAGAGACGCAGCAGGCCTATATCGACCTAAACGGCAAGACTTACTACCGCATGGGCGACTATGTGCGCCTGGATGAAGACGGCGAAATCATTTATGTAGAGCGCTCGGCCGACATCATCAAGCACAAGGCCTTCAGGATATCGGCTTCGGAGGTTGAGGCCGTGCTACAGGACCATCCCACGGTCATTGGCGCCTGTGTGGTTGGTGTCCCCGATGAAAAAGTCGGTGAACGGGTCAAGGCGATTGTGGTGTTAAAAGAAGATGCTCGCGGTGTCGGGGGCGCGGAACTGCAACAATGGTGCCGTGATCGGCTGGCGCCTTACAAAGTCCCCGGTTACATCGAATTTCGCGATATGCTGCCCAAATCCAAGGTGGGCAAGCTCCTGAGGCGCGAAATCCGGGACGAAGAACGCCGCCGGATTTCCAAGGACAAGGAAGCGTCCTGATGTCGGTTTCGGTATTTAAATCAGATCCCGCACCAGCTCTTCTTCACCCTAAAACATTTCTAATCGGAGGCGCTAAATCCATTCTGATGAATCTTTGGCTCCGGGCGGGGCGGCGCTTTTAGCTCTCCCCTGGGTTTTCCGATCGGTACGATCGCTGCAATTTCAAGGTTTTGCGGGATATTCAAAACCGGTTGCATTTTATCAGGATCAAACCAGGTAAAGAATAACGATCCCAATCCGTATTCGGCAGCAGCCAGCATCATGTTTTGAACACAGGCCGAAACAGCCTGTATGGCGCCATACTCTTGATTAAAAAAGTCTCCTAATCCTTTTTTCGTCGGATCAAATACCACAACGATCAATACGGGCGCTTGTTCTAAAAAATCCATTGAATATTTGGCTGCAAAACCCGGACCGCCACCGTCAAGAACAGCCTTTTTGGCTGCTTCGGAGACTTGTCTGATTTTCGCCTTCACCCCGGCATCGGTGACGACAATATATTCCCAGGGCAGAGCATGCAGGGGACTTGGCGCCCACTGGCCGGCTTCTAAAATGGCCGCCAGTTGATCCTGCGGGATGGGTTCGGGATCAAATGCGCGGCAACTTCTTCTGGACTTGATAACTTCCTTAAATTCCATGGTGGTGCTCCTCCTTTAGAATTCAGATTTCAGCTTCTCATTGATTTCCTCCGGAAACGCCATGCAGATGCCTTCATTGTAAAGATTGCGCAGGGCTCCGACATCCGGTGTGCCTAAAGTCTGATTGAAAAAGGTGCGCGGTGAAAACACCAGGTGAAAGCGAGCATGGGCATCACCCCGGTCGCCGGGGAAAAAGTTCATGTTAAAATTATAAACACCCATTTTATCATAGGCGGCCATCAGTTTTGTCAACCCTTGTGCCAGGTTTTCAATGTCATCGTCGGTCAGATCCAGGGTGCAGCTGGTTGCATCGACAACAGCCATGACGTCGCCGGCAACTCCTAATGGTGCATATACGGTCAGCCAGCTGGTGCGTCCGATTTGGCCCAGAAACCGTTGGCCTTCGGCTTCTTCCGTTTTCACCAGATCATCCCAGTAATTGGTTCCCTGCTGCTTGAGATACATTTTGGCGCAGTTGAGCTCCTCCTGCAGCAGATGGGGTGCGTAGGCAGACGCAAATACCTGTAGATGCGGATGAATCAGCGAACTGCCCGATGCGGGCATATAGTTCCAGTTAATCAAGTGGTATACGGATTCCGGATGATGGATATCTTCAACCCTCTGAAAAAACTGGATCGCCAGGCGAAAGGAATCCACAATATGGCCAGGAGCTATATCCGTCATAGGAATAAAGTGCTGGCTGCTAAAAGTGGCACACGCGCCCAGGCTGTCGTACGGGGCGATGTTGGGAAACAGAACTTTGTCGTCCAAAATCATACGGCCTTCGGGCACAATTTCTTCCGGAAAACAGGGCGTGACCTGCATGACCCTGTCCGGGCAAAATGGGCAGTATTCCTGGGTTCCGGCCACCAGTTGATCGAAATCCGGTTTTTCCCATTTTAAGGGCATGAAGTGGCAGATGCGCGAGGTCCTACCGGTCAGCGGGTCTTTACGGATTTCACTGGGGATGGATTTGCGTGCCATGTTGTTGTTGGGATCGAGAATCACGGTTTCGCGCTCAATGGCTTCAAACTTCATACCGCCTCCTTTTGTTGGTTTGGTCGTAGGGGTAGGTTAGCCAGAAAAAGCTCGGAGATCAATAGTTTTCAATATTTCTGGCTGCCGGTCACTGGCTTCTGATTTTTGGGTCGGTGCAGAGATACCCGCCTTGTTGTAATATTGTACCATCAGCAAACAACCGAGGGCGAGGACGAGAACGAGTACGATAATAGCACCTAAAATCATCGTCCTCGTGCTCGTACTCGAAAAATCAAACCTTCATCCACCCGCAACTCGCAACGCGTAACTCGTAACGCGAAACCCTGAACCTTTAGCTTCAGTAGAACATCTCGGTATACACCAGAGAATCGGGAAAACGCTCGTCGATCAGCAGGGTGGCATCGCGAATCATCCCGTGCCGACCACAAAGATAAAAATCATAGGCACCGGAGGGCAAATGCCGTTGAAGATATTCGGTTACTTTTCCTTTGAAGGCATTTTGCGGCAATGGATTGGCTTCCGTCAGACAGGGGATATACGCTCGGGCACTCTGCTGAAATTGGTTTGCATAATAAAGATCTTCCAATAGATGGACACCATGCAGCAGTGCAAAACCGGAGATCCCTGATCGGGCCATCGAGCAGAAGGGTGCAATGCCGGTACCGGTCGCCACGAACACCGCCGGACGAGAAGAGGGTTTGAACGTAAAATAACCATGGGGTCCGTAAACGGTGAGGGGAGTACCCGTATCGGCAACGCTCAGAAGCGTGGATAATTTGCCGCCGGCTACACTGCGGATGCAAAAAATGAGGTTGGTTTCCTGCGGTGCCGAAACGATGGAGTAGTCTCTGGTGTGTCCGCCCAGACTCAGGCTGATCCGCTGTCCCGGCTCGAATTCAAATCCGGGCGGGTTGCTGATGTTGATCTCAAAGGTTTTATCCGAAAGCCATCGTCGGCTCAGCAGGACGGCCGAATGTGTTGAAGCAAGGGTTTTCAAATTCGAAACGCCTTCAAGGTTTCCAGGGTTTATCTGTTGTGCCGTGAATCTGATTGCAGTAACGGGCCAGCACAAACAGATAATCAGACAGTCGATTCAAAAAAATCAACAAACGTTGATACGGTTCGGTGGTTTTTGGTTTTTCTAATTGGGCGATCAGCGATACGGCTTTGCGCTCACAGCGGCGGCAAACCGTTCGGGCCACATGGGCCCAGGCAGCGCTAATATGGCCTCCCGGTAATATAAAAGAATTCAGCTTCGGTAATTCTTTTTCGTAGCGGTCGATGGTCTTTTCTAAAAAGTGAATTTGATCCGCAGTTATTTCGGTGAGTGAATCAATGGCGCTGGAATCCGGGCGGGTGGCCAGCCAGGACCCCGCCTGCAGAAGGTCTGATTGGATCTGCTGAAGCTCGGCTACCAGTTCTTCTTGCGCGGAAAGATGGGCTGCCAGGGCGCCCAGAATCGAGTTGAGCTCATCGAGATCACCATAGGCGTCGATTTGGGCGTCTGCCTTTGATATGCGTTCACCGCTGAATAAGCTGGTTTTGCCCTTGTCGCCGGTGCCGGTGTATATCTTCATATGTTTTTGCCTGAATTCTGCATGAAAATGAATGAGATAATCAAATTTTAATTCAAAAGGATAAAAGTCATTATTCAGGTTTTTATAGCCTCCGGTGCCTTGAGTGTATGCTCCGGTTCGGGCCTTATCCGATAATCGGTATCTGTTTCTGCGTATCGTACAACCGCTTTGCGGTCAATGATGAATCGGGCCGCCAGGGGCAATGTCCACGAATCATTAGCGTTGTAACGCGGCAAGTCGATGCCAAACTGCAAATAAACGGGTCTAAAATATGTCGTCGAAAAATAGCTGCATATGCTTCCAGGAACGCTCATCGGCGCTCGGGCTGTAGGCCAGCCCGTTGATGTTTTTTTTGTCGGCAGCCGGGTTGGTAAAACTGTGCACCGCTCCGCCGTAATAAATCATTTGCCAGTCTGCCCCGGCTTTTGTGACCCCCTCCTGAAAGGCGGCGATTTTTTCGGGTGGTATAAAGGCGTCGTCGGCACCATGCAGAACCAATATTTTAGCGGTGATGCGCGACATGTCCACGGGCCTGGGCGCGGTCA
>JASFIG010000020.1:0-23912 GCA_050122795.1 Desulfobacterales bacterium | reverse complement strand
TAGGAATTAAAAATCGTGGAACTAAAAGCCAACCATAAAAACTGCTCCGGCTGCAGCACGTGCCGTTTGGCCTGTGCCATCGAGAATTTTGCAGAAGTCAATCTATCCAGATCATTGCTGCGCATCGAAGGCCGCTTTCCGGCGCCGGGCGATTACCGTATTCACCTGTGTGACCAGTGTGGTGTCTGCGCGGATAACTGTCCGGAGGATGCCATTCAACTTCGTGATAACATCTATATCGTGGATCCGGATGCATGCACGGGATGCTTGATCTGTGTCGAGGTCTGTCCGCTTGACGTGATGTTTGTGCAAAAAAATTCCGATATTCCCGTAAAATGCAATTTGTGCGGCGAATGCGCGCGCACCTGCCCGCGCAATGCGATTGTATGGGTCGAAGAGCCAGAAAGTGAGGTGGCCTAAGATGTTTGGATATGCAGGTACGATTCTGCGCGTCGATCTGAGTTATGAGACGGTCCGGCGGGAGCCGCTGCCCGACGCGCTGGTGGAAAACTTTATCGGCGGCAGAGGTTTTGTGGCCAAAATGCTGTATGACGAGATCCCCCGGGGCATTGGGCCCTACGATCCGCAAAACATGCTGATTGTGGCCACCGGCCCGCTGACCGGCCATTTTCTGCCGGCCAGCGGCAAGACCCATTTCGGCACTAAATCCCCGGCCACCGGCGGCTACGCCGACAGCAATATGGGCGGGCACTTTGGCCCGCACCTCAAATATGCCGGCTATGATGTGCTGGTGATTACCGGCAGGGCCGAGGGATCGAGCTATTTGTTCATCGACGATGATACGGTTGAGATTCGGCCGGCGGCCGAATTCTGGGGACAGGGCGCGATCGCAGCGGAGAAAAATATCAAAGATCATCTGGGCGAAGACTATCAGATACTGACCATCGGGCCGGCCGGCGAGAATCGTGTGCGATATGCGTGCATTTCCCATGATTTCGGGCGCCAGGCGGGAAGGACCGGCGTCGGAGCAGTGATGGGCAGTAAAAATTTAAAGGCCATAGCGGTACGAGGAACTCAAAGCATACCGGTGGCCGATCTGAAAGCAGCGTATGCCAAAGGCAAAGAAGCCTATCAAAAGGTGATGGCCAAACCCGGTTTCGAGGGCTGGACGCCGGAGGGCACGGCCGGGATAACCAACTGGACGAATGAGGTCGGCGTATTTCCCACTCGCAATTTTCAGACCTCGCACGCCGGCCATTACAAAGACATAAACGGCAAAGCCATTCTCGAGCGTCTGAAAATAACCGATAAAGGCTGCTTTGGCTGCCCCACTCCGTGCGGAAAGTACGGGCACACCAAGACCTCGGCGGGGTCGGCCCATGTGGAAGGGCCCGAATATGAAACCATCGCTTTGTTCGGCGGCAACTGCGTTTTAAAGACCATCGAGGAAGTGGCCTATGCCAATTATGTGTGCGATGAACTGGGTATCGATACCATCTCCGCCGGCGTCGTTTTGGGTTGGGCCGTTGAATGCTATCAGAAAGGAATCTTAAGCCGCGACGATATCGGTCGCGAGATCGATTTTTCGGATCTGGATGCGGTCGTCTACCTGCTGGATAAGATCGCAAAGCGGGAAGGGATCGGCGACCTGCTGGCCGAAGGCGTCAAGCGTGCCGCTGAAAAAACGGGCAAGGGGTCGGAAAAATTTGCCATCCAGGTCAAAGGGTTGGAGTGGTCGGGCTACGAATGCCGCAATGCCCCTTCGATGATGCTGGCCTATCTGACAGCCGATGTGGGTGCCCATCACAACCGCGCCTGGGTGCTGGGCCACGATATCGCCGGCGCCTGGACCAACGTGCACGATCTGATTGCCTCCGAGACCGAGATGGAGGCCCAGCCCAAGGCAGTTGTCAGCGAGCGCAGCGCCGAATATGTGATCGCATCCCAGCATAAACGGTCTCTGTTCGATGCCCTGGGAAACTGCCGGCTCCAGATGATGGAGCTGGGTTTTGAGGAAGAACACTACGCCGAGCTGTATTCGCTGATCACCGGCGTAAAGAGAACCTGGGGCGATCTGCTGACCGTTTCCGAGCGCATCTGGCACCTGACGCGGGCCTTTTCGGTGCGGGAGATAGACGGTTTCGGCCGGCATCTGGATTTACCTCCGGCACGGTTGACCGAAGAACCCATTGCCGACGGGCCTAACCAGGGGCATGTGATACCCGCAGCCGATATCCACAACCTGCTGAGCTGGTACTACACGGCCAGAGGCTGGAATGAAAATGGAATTCCCACAAAGGAGACCCTGTTGCAGGCCGGTCTGCCCGAGGTCGTCACCGATTTCGAAGCACGAGGACTTTTTTAGGGGGTGTTTTATGGGTCACCTCGTATTTTTGTTAATTCAATACATTGTAAACCAAAGCAAATTATTGTGAAAATCCGAATATCGAAATCCGAAATCCGAAACAAATGTTAATCAGTAATGACCAAAATTCAAAACATTTTAGGTGATACTCACCTTTTAAGTTTGTTTTGGATTTTGAGTATTCGGATTTTGATATTGTTTCGAATTTCGAATTTGCCGGAGAAGCTGAGATGGAAAAGAATAACAGCTTCTCCGGTTCGACAACTCAGGCCTTTGACGGTTTGAAGGGAGGCAGATATGGGAAAAATATTTACACCAGGCGACACCGATTTCGGAAAAACCGATGCCGTGGTCATCGGCGGTGGCATTGTCGGCACGGCCACGGCTTTCTGGCTTTCCCGGGCCGGATGGGACGTTGTTGTGGTGGAGATGCGCGACGGCCTGTCAACCCTGACAACACCGGCATCGGCGGAATGTTTTCGGGCCCAGTTTGCAGAGCCGGACATGGCGGCGCTGGCCATCCCGAGTATCGAGGTGTTCGAGCATTTTGATGAAATCATCGGCTTGCCCGGATACAGCATCTCCATCAAACAACAGGGATATCTTTTTCTGACCGATGATCCGGAAACAGTAGCGGATCTGAAGGAAAATGTGATGCAGCAACATAAATTGGGCGTCCTTGATTCCGAATTTCTGGAACGGGATCAAATCATTGCCCGCTTTCCCTTTGTGTCCCCATCCGTATTGGCCGCCACGTTTCGACAGCGGGATGGCTGGCTATCGTGCCATGAGACCACCCAGGGCTTTGCCAAAGGATGTGACGCCCGCTTTTTCATCAACACCATGACCACCGGGATTCAAATGGATCAAAAGGGCGTATGCGCGGTGGAGACGGATCGGGGAATTCTGCAGACGCGCACCGTGGTCAATGCCGCCGGTCCCTTTGCGGGTCAAGTGGGGCGCATGGTGAATCTGGATTTGCCGCTGGAGCCGGTTCGTCGCCAAAAGGTGTATATACAGACATCTGTGCCCATTCCTGAAAATGCTCCGTTTACCATCGATGTCAACAACAATTCCTACTGGCGCCCCGAACCGGGGGGGGTGATTATCGGCTGGGTGGATTCGGATGAACCGGTCAGCGAGCCCTCAGAGAAGGTGCTTACCGATTGGGAGTTCCCGGCTGTTGCCCTGGACAAGGTCAGACGCCTGACACCGTTTTTCGAAGAAATTGAAAAGACGGTCAAACAACCCGATATGAATACGTCAGCCGGGTACTACATGTATACGCCGGATGACCAGCCCCTGATCGGCCCGGTTCCTGAAGTTCCCGGCTTTTATGTCAACTGCGGCTATTGGGCCGGTGTGATGCTCTCACCGGAGGCAGGCAGGCGGATCAGCGAGCTTGTCACCGGAAAGCTGAACCCCGGGGACAACCCGCTGCGGCCGACACGGTTTAAGGAAGGCGTGGTGAAGAAAGGCAAAACCCTCATGAGCCACTAGGCTCCCAATCTCTATTTTTGTACTTTTTTCGAATTTGCTAATATTGATCGTTTTTTAGCCTCTTAAGACGATTGAATATTTTCTATTGAATATTAAACTGTGACCAGAAAATAAGATGATACGATACCACAAATATTCAATATTCATTATTCAATTTACAATATCCTGTTAGGAGGATTTTTTATGCTGTTGGGATTGCACACGTACAGTCTGCATTTGCACGGCATGGGGCAGAACTGGGGCGGCTTCAAGCTGCAATGGGAGCCGGTTTGGGACATCTTCGGTTTGCTGGATGAGGCCAAGCAGCTGGGACTCGACGGGCTGCACCTGACGGCCGCCGATCTGGGTGCGACCGATTCGGGCCACCTGCGTGACGTCCGCCGGGCAGCGGGGGAAAGGGGACTTTATCTGGAGTATAACTTTTCGCTGGATGCATCCGAATACGACGATCGCCTGACCCATACGATGGAGGAGGGGATTGCCATCGCCGAAGCGCTGGGCTCGGACATCGGTAAAATCAGCATGGATGTTCGGCGATCGCATCCCGTCTGCGGCTCGGCCTTCCATCCTGAGGTGATCCCCCAGCTGGAGGAAGTTGCGCGCAAGGCTGAAGCGGCCGCGCCCGTCGCCCGGAATGCGGGAGTCCGGCTCTGCCTGGAAAATCACACCGAAGCGTTCAGCGACGAGGTGCTCTGGATCATCAATCGCGTCAACCACCCGTATGTGGGGGCCTGCGTCGACACCAACAATTCGTTAATGGTGGGTGAAGATCCGCTGACCGCCATCCGCAAGCTGGCGCCGGTAGCCTTCACCAATCATTTTTCCGATCATCTCATCGTCTTTGACCAATACGGCTGCCGCATCACCGGGGTTGCCACCGGTACCGGCGATGTGCCCATGCGCGAGGCGTATCAAATCATCAAAGCCAATCCGAATATGCAACGCTTGAACATCGAGGTGGAGTTCGATCCCGGAGAAGATGGCCCCGAGGAGGCCCGCCGCCGGGAGTACGCGGCCGTCGTCGAAAGCATTCGTTTCGTACGCCAGGAATTGGGCGTGGGTCAGGAATCTTAACGCCAAAATTCTTCCATCGATCGTTTTTCCGTTCTTTGTCAACGCTGAAGGCTTTCGCGGTCTGAATATCCAACCCGTACAGCGTGTAGCTGTTTCATTGGATCCGACCCGGGAAACTTGCTTGAGCTCTTCAATGGTGGCGTTTTCGGATTGGAAACAAGTAAAGGTCGTGCCATGTATCCAAAACATGGCGGTTGCCAGGTTTAACATAGTTTCAGGCTGTTACAAACCACCTTTTCGCCTATTAGAAAATATGACAATCGGAACCTATTTATGACAACCGCTATAAGGTGTTCAAGAACATGAAAATAAAATTCGCATTCATCTATTCGTTGTTGCTCATTGCCGGCATTCACTTCGGTCATTCCAGTTCATACAGTTCAGCGGTAGATCCATATCCGGCCATTGAAATCCCAATCTTTGAAGGTGGCTATAACGTAAAAAAGCTTTTTGATGCCGCCCGCGAAACGAAATTTGTCACCTATCAAGTTCAGACAAATCAGCCACCCACTGAAGTGCTTGAATTTTACGATGCCTTTTTCAATGGCAACGGCTGGCAGTCCGCTTTTGAAATCTGCCAGCGGAATTGGGAGGATACCGGGAACGGAAAGAAAACCGTAGCGCCTATGACAAGACAATTATATGCCTCCTGGGCGCATCCGGAAAAAAACCTGAAAGCCGTTCTGTGGTTAACATACGAAGCGGAAGAGAACGCTTCTCAAAATGAAGTCGTTGTTCAATTCCAACTTCATCCCAAAACGGTGAAATAAAAATTGCCAAATCTAAAACTGAAACCATCGGAAAGGGAATCAATGCAATGGTCCTTCCGGAAAAGATGACCGCAGCTATTCTCACAGGGCATGGCGGATTAGATAAAATCGTCGTACGAGATGATTTGCCGGTGCCGGAACCCGAAGCCAACGAAGTGCTCATTAAAGTGGGTGCCTGTGGCATCAACAACACCGATATCAACACCCGCATCGGGTGGTATTCAAAATCGGTCAGCAGTGGCACCACTTCAAACGGCGGATTAGATGGGCTGGACCGGTTATCAGAAGAAGATACCACCTGGGGCGGCGTTGCGTTTGTTTTTCCGCGCATTCAGGGTGCTGACATTGCCGGTCGTATTGTGGCCGTGGGTGAGGATGTATCATCAGAACGCATTGGAGAACGCGTCCTGGTTGATCCCTGGCTGCGCGACCCTTCCAATCCTGACAATCGGAATCTGGCAGGCTATGTCGGCAGTGAGTGCGATGGCGGTTTTGCGCAGTATACCACCGTGCCAGCCGAAAATGCGTTTGTGATAAATTCCAGGTTAACGGACGCAGAACTGGCCACTTTTCCCTGCTCCTATTCGACCGCCGAACACATGCTGCATCGTGTCAGGCTCGGTGGAGGTGAGAAGATCGTTATCCCGGGCGCTTCCGGAGGGGTGGGATCGGCCCTGGTGCAGTTGGCCAAAAGGCGAGGGGCATGGGTGCTGGCGATTACCAGTCAGACAAAAATGGATGATATCCGGGAATTGGGAGCCGACGAAGTCCTCGATAGGAATCAGAGAGACATTGCGGATCAGATCCCAAAAATTTTACCGGGTGGTGAAGTTGATGTCGTCGCCGATATCGTTGGGGGTGCCGGCTTTTCAGTGTGGTTTAATCTGTTGTGCCGGGGAGGGCGCTACGTCACTTCAGGGGCTATCGCCGGACCGATTGTCGAGCTGGATCTGCGCACCCTGTACTTAAAAGACCTTGAAATGCACGGGGCCACCGTCATGCCGCTGGGGATATTTGAAAATCTCGTTGGTTACATTGAGAA
The DNA here is from genome assembly GCA_050122795.1 of Desulfobacterales bacterium. GTDB lineage: Bacteria > Desulfobacterota > Desulfobacteria > Desulfobacterales > JAHEIW01 > JAHEIW01. The sequence continues at coordinate 17,200 of JASFIG010000020.1, read as the reverse complement.
GGGCGATATTCGGCCGCTGCTGGCCGGGGAATTTTCAATTGCCGACATCAGAAAAGCGCAGGAAGCGTTTCTGGCCAAAAAACACATCGGGAATTTTGTCATTATACCGGGATAGGGAAAACCACTATTAGACGCCATTTGACGGGCAGGTGCGGGCATTTTACATTTCTTTCTCAAAATTGCATTGCAGGATTAACATACCTTCTTCGATGGTGGTTTCCACCTTATAGGGTAGCTTTTTAAACAGTTTGATCATGCTCTTATTGGTTGGCAGCACATAGGCCTGCAAGCTGGTAATGCCGTTTTCGCGCGCCGCTTCGGTCAGCTTTTCTAAAAGCACACTGGCAATGCCCTTACCCTGCCATTCTGTGGAAACCGAGAAGGCAACTTCAGCAACGGTGCCGTGTTCAAGGGCGTACATCCCCAGACCGATTATTTTTTCAAACCCGACCTCGCCGGTAACCGCAACAATCGAAAGATTCTTGATATAGTCTACCTGGAACATATCTTCCATATCTTCTCTGTAAAAACTTCGGCGCATACCGAAAAAACGGGTCTGCACATCCTTTTCATCCATGGCGTAGAAATGTTCTTGAATGAGACGATCGTCCACCGGTTTTGCCGGTCGAAAAGTTACCTTGGTACCATCATAGATCCGGGTTTGTTCCATTCTGGCCGGGTACACGCCAAATAAGGATTCGTTCAAGGTGCGATTGCGGTCGATGAGCCCATCTTCCTGTGCAGTCTGAAAGAGTTCATCGCGAAAATCCGGATGGGCCAGGCTGATCATCGCCATGGCTCTTTCTTCAATATTCTTGCCGAAAAGATTGACCATTCCAAATTCACTGACCACATAGGATACGTAGCCTTTTGGTATCGCAATTGACCCCCTATCTGCTTTCGAGATGATGCGGCTGGTCTGATCGTCTATACTTCGGGCAGGAATGACGATAATGGATTTGCCGCCCGGAGAGATGGTCGCCCCCATAATGAAATCGAGCATTCCGGTGACACCGGAAAAATGGTTCTGGGGCAGGGCATCGGCATATACCTGACCGCTCAAATCCATCGTGCGGGCAAAATTGATTGCCACCATTTTATTGTTCTGAGCAATAATGGCCGGGTGATTGACATAATCAGACGGTCTAAAATCGACGGTGACATTATTGTGCAGCGATTGATACAATTTTTGACTGCCAATCGCACCACTGGCCAGGAGTTTTCCCTCGTTCAGGCCTTTAAAGCGATTGGTCACCACGCCTTTTGATACCAGCTCCATCAGACCGTCGGTCACGATTTCCGTATGGACACCCAGATCGTTTTTCTCGGCGAGGGCCTGCGCGATCGAAGGCGAAAGTTCTGCCAAACCCAGCTGTAGTGTGGAACCGTCTTCAACCAGATTGGTGGTTATGCCGGCAATATCAGCGGCAGCTTCGTATTCGGGTATATCATAGGCAATCAACAGGTCCTCTTCATGTTCAACAACCGCATCGACATCATTTATATGAATAAAACTGTGTCCCGGCACTCTGGGCATTCTGGGATTCACCTGGGCAATCACAACATCTGCGGATTGAGAAGCTGCCAGGGTGACATCCACCGAGATACCCAGGCTCATCCAACCGTAGTCGTCGGGCGGAGATACCTGGATTAAGGCAAAATGCAGTGGGAAAAGTCGTTTGGTAAATAAATCGGGAACCGCACACAGGTTCATCGGTGTTATAAAGCGTTTATTGGCGCGCAAGCTCTTGGTTTGATCGGAGCCCTGGTAAATGGAACGCACATGGAAGTTGTGGCCTCGATTTTCATCGGCCATCAGTGCCAGCAGGGAGCCTTCCAGGCTCAAGAGGCGCACGATCTCGACATCTGAAAATGCGATTGCATTATCCAGGAGCGCATTGACCAGATGCTGGGGTTCGCCGCACGAAGAGCCAATGAACACCCTTTGGCCGGAGCGGATCAGACGAATCGCTTCATCCGCAGTTCGAAGTTTTGACGGGTACGTGTCATTCATGGCGTTTTTTTCCCTTTAAGGTTTGTTTCAATAAACAAGATCATGTGGTAAACTGCAAGCGATCCAAAACCAGACATTTGGATGAAAATGTGTCAGAGCCATCATAGGGAAAATGGCTGCAGTTGTCCACACTGTCATTTGTGTCTTGGCGATTTAAAATTAAATTCAGGAGTTGGATAAAAAAACGCCGCGATCCCTCAATTAAATTAAGTCGGGAGATATAGAAATGCTCAAGGGCGCAACCTATGCAGAACTCTGCCGTAACTTCAAGTGGGAAATTCCTCAAAATGTTAACATCGGTGTCGACGTCTGCGATAAGTGGGCCGGTGATAAAACGCGCCTGGCGCTGATATACGTGGACCCTCAGGAAAACGAGCAACGCTATACCTTCCGGGAATTAAAAGACCGTTCCAACCAGCTCGCCAATGCTTTGAAAGCCAATGCCATCAAACGCGCTGACAGAGTCGGCATTTTGCTTTCTCAGCGCCCTGAAACCCTGATTTCACACATCGCCGTTTATAAGCTGGGTGCCATCGCTGTGCAGCTTCTCACCCTTTTTGGTCCGGATGCCATCGAGTTCCGGCTGCAGGATAGCCGGGCCAGGGCGGTGGTTACCGATAAAGAGAACCTGTCAAAGATTGTCGAAATCAAAGAGCGTCTCCCCGACCTCAAACTGATGGTCGTTGTCGATGCCGGCCGACAGGAAGGCGTCCTGGATTTTTGGGAGTGTGTCAAAAAGGGCAGCCGCTATTTCACACCCGTTGCAACAAAACCGGATGACCCGGCAGTGATTATCTATACCTCGGGCACCACCGGCCAACCCAAAGGTACGCTTCACGGCCACCGGTTGTTGCCGGGAATTCTTCCGGGATTTGAATTCTATCACAACCTGTTTCCAAAAGAAGGTGATCTGCTGTGGACCCCGCTGGACTGGGCCTATATTGGCGGCTCGTATGATGCATTATTTCCGACACTTCATCACGGCTGTCCCGTGCTGGCTTACCGGCCTCGAAAATTTGATCCTGAAAAAGCGTTTTACATGATGGCCAAACATCGGGTCAAAAACCTTATGATCGTTCCCACCGCGCTGCGAATGATGATGCATGCCGTCGGGCGCCCGCGGGAACACCACGATCTTCAGTTAAGATCGATTACCGCCGGTGGAGAGACGTTGGGAGAAGCCCTCAGTGATTGGACACGGGAGCATCTCGGCGTTGAAATCAATGAGCAATACGGGCAGACCGAATGTGACCTGGTGGTGGGTTTTTGTTCGGAAGTCATGAATACGGTCCCGGGCGCCATCGGCCGGGCGGTTCCCGGACACGTTGTTGAGGTCATCGATGAAGACGGTCGGGTGTTAAAGTGTGGCGAGCTGGGTGAGATCGCGATAAAAAGTCCCGATCCGGTGATGTTTTTGGAATACTGGCAAAATCCGCAGGCGACAGAAGAGAAGTTCATTGGCGATTGGTTGCGCACGGGCGATTATGGCCGCAAAGATGAAAACGGTCATTTCTGGTTTAGCGGCAGACAGGACGATATCATCGAAAGCGGTGGCTTTAGAATCGGGCCCGGTGAAGTCGAAGCCTGTCTGATGAAACATCGGGCCGTTGCGCTGGTCGGGGTTATCGGCGTCCCCGACCCGGTCAGAGGCGAAATTGTAAAAGCGTTTATCCTGCCCAGAGCGGGCGTGACTCCCGATGAGGCGCTTGAAGAGAGCATCAAGCAACATGTAAAAAAGCGTCTCGAAGCGCATGCCTATCCCCGGCAAGTGGTGTTTCTTAAAAAAATGCCGATGACCAAAACCGGCAAGATCTTAAAGCACGAGCTGCGCAGGATGCACGAAACAGGGTTCAACGGTTCTGGGTTCAAAGTTTCTTAGTGTTGCGCGTTCCGTGTTGCGTGTTTCGAGTGATACGTCACTTGTTCAAAGTTGCCAGCAGCGAGAAGCCAGTAGCCAGTGACCCGAACCTCTGAACTCTTGAACCCTGAACCCATGAACCGTGAACCCAGAACCGTTGAATCCCCGATATGGAGGTTGCATGGAGAATCAAACAGTCCTTTATGAAAAAATGCATAACATTGCCATCATCACCCTTAACCGGCCGCAGCGGCTGAATGCCATTACCCGGGAGCTGATAAACGGCCTCATTTCGCAGTTGAAGACGGCCAGGGATGATAAGGGGGTCAACACGGTCATTTTAACGGGTGCCGGAAGGGCTTTTTGTGCAGGCGAGGATCTCAAAGAAACGTCCGCCGGGAAAAGCTTTGAGGATTGGGTGGAAGAAACAGAGGGGCTGCAGGAAGTGCAGCGCGTGGTGATGGATCTGGGAAAACCTTTAATAGCCGCCGTCCGGGGCTATGCGCTGGGCGGCGGGTGTGAATTCGCCCTGAGCTGCGACATCCGGATAGCGGCGGAAGATGTCAAATTTGGATTTCCGGAGACCGAAGTCGGGCTGACCATCACAACCGCCGGAACCAAACTGCTGGCACAAATCGTCGGGCTTGGTAAAGCCAAGGAACTGGTTTTTACCGGAGATCATATTGGTGCGCAGGAGGCCCTGGGAATCGGGCTGGCAAACAAGGTCGTGTCGGCTGATAGTCTTCTGGATGAAACACTGGCAGTGGCCGGGAAAATCGCAGAAAAATCTCCTCTATCTCTCAAACTTTCCCGCATTGCCATCGATCAGGGATTGCACGCCAGTTTCGAACAAACCCTGGAGCTTGAGGCCAGCCATCTGCTGACCTGCGTGGGCGCTCAAAACCAGAAAACGTTTGTCGAGCAAAAATTGAAGAAAATGAAGGCAAAATGATGACATCAAGTGAGTGAGGGCTTTGCAATGATGGCATCAACATTACTAAAATGTTTGGCCATCTTTATGATGCTTTGTTGTCTGGGGAATTCTGCCCCTCACAAAGAAAGCTGTTTTCCAAATGCCTGTGGGCAAAAAGGCCAAGATTGCCAGACGCCTGCTCTTAAAATCTGGCATACATTTTGTCAAAGTGCCGACCATACTGCTATACCTGTTTCCGGTGTTTATAGTGGAATCTGTTTTCATGAAGCCGATAATCGAGATCCCTCTTACCCCCATCATGGAGTCGTTCTGATCGACAAAGTAGACGGCAAGCACCACTTTGGCGGCGAATTTTCATTTTTTGCCGAAAGGAATCCATACAGGGAATTGGATGTCAAAGCCGCCAGGACGCGCATGCCCTGGTTTTATGCCGCTGATCATGAAATAAAGTGGAAAAACGATCATGCGCGCATCCTGCTCAATCCTGAAATGGAGACCTATGATCATGTCAATTATTTTCTCAAGAAAAGCCCTGACAATAAGGACATGCTGTTGCTGATCGGTTATTGGAAAGGCGCTGCTTACCGTGTATTTTGCGAGTTAAATAGAAATTAGCAGTTTCCAGCTCTCCAACGAAAATCATCCGTCGTGTTTGCGATTCTCAACGTATTGAATCAGGTCTCTTTCGAGATTCGGATCGATCTCCGGTTTTTCATATGCCGCCAGCCGCCTGGCGAGAAGGTGGCCGGCCCGTGCGGTTATATCCCGCGGTTCCAGCGTGAGCCAGTTTTCATGGTTGCTGCGGTCACTCAAATCGGGAATAAAGAATTCGGTCCGGCAGCGATCGACGGTATGGTCTTGCATCAGATAATTTCCGGAAGTTCCCAATTGCTTGATCAGATCCATCGCAAAAGCCTCACGGCTAAAATCGATGGGTGTGATCAATTTTTTAACCGCCCCGCACAGATCCTCGTCTGCAATGAATTTTTCAAAACTCATGGCCAGCATGGAGCCGTATGTGCCGCAGGCATGCAGACTCAGGTTGACACCGCTCAGGGCTGCCGTGGCCAGCATCATTGCCGACTCCATACCGGCCTGGTAGTCGAGGCAAAACGAATCGGTCAGCGTCCCGTGGCTGCGGCAGGGCAGGTTGTAGTATTGCCCCAGAGCCGTTACGATGGCGACATGCTGGGCATCTTCGGGGGTGGCATTGACGTACCCCCCGGTGCGCATATCCATGGGGCTGCCGCCCAAACCGTACACCAGCGGTGTGCCGGGATGAATCAGCTGGGCCAGGCAGATACCTGCCAGGGTGGTGGCATTGGAGATCACCAGAGAACCCGCGATCGTAATGGGTCCTGTGGATCCCAGCGTGCAGGCCGAATGAATGATCGCGGGCTGTCCGGCGGCGGCATACACCATCAAGGCTTCAACGCTCTCAGTGGCATACTGCAGGGGGGCCAGGGAATCGATCAGGGATATCATGGCCGGCCGGTCCAGCTGTCCCCAGATCATTTGCGCCAGGCTCAGTGAGTCCCGGGCGGCGACCTCGGAAGCCGAGCTGCCCATAATGGGTTTGTCGGTCAGCGTCAGGGTGGCCAGCAGCAAATCCAGATAGGCCGTTTGGCTGGGGACGTCATTGGGCTGCACCACGATGGCGCTGTTAAAGTCGATATATTTTGAGGTTTGCACCAGTTTGCAGAAGGTCTCTACATCGGCCACGCTGGCATTGCGCTTTTGTCCCGACGGCTCGATGATGAACGGTGGCCCGTAGCCGGGTGCCATCACGTAATTGGTTTCGCCGATGCGGATGTTGCGGGAGGGATTGCGGGCCTCGATGGTAAATGCCGCCGGCACCGTCTCCAGTGCGTCCCGTATATTTTTTTCTTCAAAGTGCACCATTGATCCATCGACTTTGAAGCCGTGTTTCCTGAAAAGCGACAGTGCTTTTTCACTGGGAAACCGGATACCCGTATCGCGCAACAGCTCCAGAGAATGGGCGTGAATGCTATCCAATGATGCTTGGTCAATATTGATAAGGGCTCGGTTCATCAGGTTCCCTTCCACACTTTTTCTGGCACGCATTTCAATATTCAATTCTCTTTTAAATTCCAAATTTCAAGCACCAACTTCCAAAAAAATACCAAATCTCAATTTTTCATTGAAACAAACTTTGGAATTTTGAATTTTGGTCATTGCGATTTATTTGATAATTGTGTTTTGAGATTTGGGATTTAATAATTGTGTTACCCGGAATTTTATCAATTTAAGAACGCTAACGGGTATAAGTAAACTACACGACCTCTGTAATATGTGATCTATTCGATCACCGGAAGGTAACCGGAATAACAGACGTCGACCGGGCCGACCATGACCACCGAAGCATCTTCTTTAAGCTCGATTTGCACCGATCCGGCCGGCATGATCACCGTCATGCGCCTTTCACTCGTAAGGCCCCGGCGATGGGCGGCGCCCACGGCCGCACAGGCGCCGGTTCCGCAGGCAGTGGTCAGTGCTCCCGGCCGCTCCCAGACGAAAAGCCGCAATGTTTGCGAATCCAGAAGCTGGGCGACACCGATGTTGGCCTCCTGGGGAAAAAGCGGATGCGTTTGCAGCTCCGGGCCGTAAACTGTCAGGTCGATTGCATCCAGATCGTCCACAAAGAAAACGGCATGCGGATTGCCGATGTTCATGCCGACCGGATCCTGAAGAGGGCCGGCGCCGATCGCCAGATGAAGCGTGTCCATTTCGCGGGCCAGGGGGATCTCCTGCCAGCCGGTGCGCAGTTGCCCCATCTCAACGGCCACTTTTTTTTCACCGGCCAGGCGGCATCTGAGCGGACCGCCCAGAGTGTCGATGACGACCTCGGCGCGCTTGCTTTCCTGCAGGCAGAGCCACCCGATACAACGGGTGGCATTTCCGCAGGCCTCCACTTCGCGGCCGTCCGGGTTGAAGATACGCATAAACGCCCAGGCATCAGCGTTATGCGGTGGCTCGACAACCACCAGTTCATCGGCGCCCACACCTGCGTGCCGGTCGCAAATCCGGACGATTTCCGTAACAGACGGCCGGTAAGGATCGAGGCGCCCGTCCACGATCACAAAATCATTACGCAGACCGTGCATCTTGATAAACGGTCTGCCGCGCCGGACGATGCGGGTCGTGGTTGCACTAAAAGGGATTGGTTCAGCCATCGGTTGTTTTCCCACTATTATCTCACCACGAAGAACACGAGAATCATAAAGGTAAAACACATAAATGATCTTTTATCCTTTCGTGTCCTTCGTGGTCAGGGTTGCCTCACTTGAGCTTTCTGCATAACCATAAAAATTTATTTATCGGCCTTCGTATCCGCGCGCGGATCCAGCACCATAGCAACGGGCGACGTGTTTCTCATGGGCGCAAAATTGACCTGCTCCGCCGGCTGAATAATGGCAATTCGTTCCTTATGCCGTAAGTAAATGGTCATTACGCCAAAGGCGCCGGCGACCACTGACCAGTAGACAAATAGTCCATAGGGGGTCTTGAGCAGTGTCATGGCAACAGACGCCAGTACAGGGCCGAAGATAGCGCCTATGCTGTAACACAGTAAAAGGGCGGAGCTGACTGCCACCGTCTCCTTGCCTTCGAAGATATCATTGGCCCGGGCGACGGCCAGGGGGTAGACCGCAAATATCAGTCCACCGAAAATGGTCATTTCAAAAAGAAGCCAGGCGTAAGAGATTCCAGTGTTCATCGCCATACTTAAACTGAGTAATGCAACAAAGCCCGCGATAATGCCCAGTACCAGTGTGCGGTCAAAGCGGTCGGAGATGATGCCGATAAGCCATTGCACGGCAAAACCGCCGATGACGGTTGTCGACATCACCCATGACAGTTGAAAGACCGACAGGCCGATTTTTGTCCCGAAAACCGGGACCATCGAAAAAAACGCGCTGTTGATCAGGCCGGCCGCGAAACAGCCCAGCATCCCGAGGGGGACTGTCTGAAAAAGCGCTTTGAAACTGTACCGGGTCGGCTGGGGCAATTCGGGATGGACCGAACGCGTTGCCGATACCGGAATCAGGCTTAGCGAAAACAGAAGCGCCGCAATCCAAAACAATTGCTGGCCACCGTTATCCCCAAGGTTGAGCAATTGCTGTCCGATACCGATTCCCAGATATGTCAAGGTCATGTAAATGGAAAAAACCCGCCCCCGGGTATGTCTATGGCTGCATTCGTTCAACCAGCTTTCAACGACCATAAACAGGCCGAAAACGGTAATGCCGTTAAAAAATCGGAGAATCGCCCAAAAAACGGCCGAGATAAAGAGCCCGTGCAGAATAATGATGATGGTAGTGGCCGCAGCAAATATGGCAAAGGATCGGATGTGTCCGACCCGTTCAATTAAGTGATGGCATAGAAAGTAGCCGCACATCAATCCCAGAAAATAACATGCCATCGTCAAACCGATTATCGGAGTTGAAAATCCTACCTGGGTCATTCGCAGGCTCAGCTGCGTGAACAACACCCCGCCGCCCATCAAAAAAAACAGAGCAGATAAAAAAAGGGCCCCGAAAGAGATAAGTGTCGCTATCATCCTCTTTATCTTTCAGACAACAGGTCGTGATGTTTTACTTGTGATATTAATAAGGCCGCATGTAATTAGTGTGTCTGATTGTAAAAATCAATAAAAAACATACAAAATAATGGCCATCTCAGATGCAATTGAAGCCCAAATTTTCCAAGCGAAATACGGGAATCGGACGCACCCGGCACAATCTTCTGAAAAACCTTGTCAGAAAGCTTTGATAACTGTAAAAATACCCCGTTTGAGAAATTATAATTGGCTTTTGAAACCACTTCTGATGCAAAGGAGATATTGTGTTTAAAAATCCCTTGCTGCTGATTGCTCTCGCTCTGACCGGCCTTGTTGCTGCATGGGGTATAATTGACACGGCGGGGCTGGCCGGGTTCTCTGCAACATTAACGGGCATCCTTTTCACCAGCCGCGGTTGGTTTGTGATGCTTTCGGTGAGCCTGCTTTTGATCTTGAGTATTTGGCTGGTCTTCTCTCCGTACGGCAAGATCAAACTCGGAAAGGACGATGATGAGCCCGAGTTTTCTACGGTCAGCTGGCTGACCATGCTTTTTGCAGCCGGCATGGGTGTGGGACTGCTTTTCTGGGGCACGGCCGAGCCCCTTTCGCACTATAAAATGATTCGCAACTACACCGATGATTTTCAGGCCGCCGAACACGCGCTTTTTGTGACCAACTTTCACTGGGGGCTGCACGCCTGGGCCATCTATGCTGTCACGGGTCTGGTCATGGCCTATTTCAGCTTCCGCAAAGGCTATCCCAACCTGGTGAGTGCGCCGATGAAAGCGGTTTTCGGCCAGCGCTACTGGACAAGGGGGGCCGGCTGGTTAAGCGACCTGCTGGCCATCTATGCGATCGCCATTGGCATCGGCGGGTCTATCGCCATGGGGGTATTTCAGATTCAAAGCGGTGTTGAGTCGCTATTCGGCCTTTCCGATTCCGGACTCTGGCTGGCGGTGGTGATTTTCGCGGTCCTCTGTCTGGCGTACATTCTGCCCTTGACGGTGGATCTGAGCAAAGGCATGGCAACGCTTTCCAATACAGCGATGGCCATTGCGGGCGGACTGATGGTCTTCGTCTTGCTGACCGGCCCGACTTTCTTTTTGATGAGCGGAATTGTGGGATCGATCGGCGACTACTTCGCGCGGGTGATTCCGCACGGTTTTAAAACCTATACCTTCTTTGATGAAGAGGTGACCAGCTGGTTTCATTCCTGGACGCTGACCTTCATGGTCTGGTGGTTTGCCTGGGCCCCTTTCGTCGGCGTATTTATTGCCCGCATATCAAAAGGGCGCACCATTCGGGAATACATCCTGGGCGTCATGCTGGTGCCGACCTTTTTTTCAATCTTCTGGTTCGGTGTTTTCGGCAGCGTTGGGTTCTTTGAGGTGCTGCGGCTGGAAGCGTCGATTCTGGAGGTGGTGGAGACCAACATTAATGACGCCACTTTTTATGTGCTCAGGTATCTGCCATTGAGCAACTTGACCAGTGTTGCCACGGTTCTGGCCGCCTTTCTTTTTGTGGTGACAAGTGTGGTCAGCGCCTCTTTCGTACTGTCCATGTTTGCCAGCGGCGGGGACCTGAACCCGCCAACCGGGACCAAACTGATATGGGGCGTCATTTTGGGAGCCTTAGGGCTGGTGATGATCCTGTCGAACAGTATCGATGCCGTGAAAAGTATCATTGGCCTGGCGGCTTTGCCCTTCATTTTTATCGTGCTCTTGATTGTGGTTTGTCTGCTTAAAGCACTGAAAACAGAGGAGGTCTGATGACCCTGGAAAACCTTATCGACACGCTGCTTAACGTCTGGGTGTTTGCTTTCATCGGCATTCTGGTCTGGCTGTATTTCAAGAAGGAATCAAACGCTGGTAAACCTGAGCATCCGGCGGGTGATAAAAAGGGCTAGGCAGCAGACGGATCTTCAAACATCTTTTTAGCCGCCTCCCCGTAAAGCCACCCGATTGTTTCGATACCAGGGCGAAAACCGGAATTGTCGGTGAAGGCATCGACAAAGGCTTTGCGCGCCAGTTTTATCTCTTGCTCGGTTGCCGGCGGCTTTCTCAAATGCAGCGGCGAAAAGTTGACCGGTTGGGGGTAGGTTTGGTTCACGTTTGGGGCCATTTCCGGTCGCAGCACGGGTTCAAAGATATCCTTCGGTCCATATTGTCCCAGTAAACTATTAAAACAGGGCGGGAGTTTGCCCACCACTTCCTCTATGATGAGTGCGGGCTGGCCATTTGAAGTGCCGTTGGGCTTATCCGTGATATATCCGCGTAATTCAATCATACCATATACACTTCTGATATGAGTGTATGCTTCAAGTTTATTCATGTTTGACCCCTCTGCGGCCTGTGATCCATAACGGCACGTTATCTTGGCTGTTGGACTCACAAATCGGCCCCAAAATACCTTTAATTAAATTAATTAATCTTATAATATTTTCAACTCAAATAATTATCCCAAAAAGAAGTTGCTGTCAAGATCCTCAATCAAGGTTTTATTTCAGGTCATAAAAAATGCGAGGGGGGTTGCCTATTGCGGAACGCTCATTGGACATCCAGATCCTGAAGATCGAGCATCTGAGTGAGTTTTTGCAGAGAAAGGATAATTTGATTCAATTCTTTGGACGACAGCTGTTGCAGCCCATCGACGACGCGCTGCTGAATCGGCGGCGGGGCAACTTCAGACATTTTTTTCCCGTCAGGAGTCAATTGGATGTTTATGATGCGGCGATCTGGTGAGTTGCGCTGTCGCCGGACAAGCTTTTTTTGCTCCAGGCGATCGATGACGCCGGTAACGGTGCTGGAATTGACCATCATGCGTCGCGCAATTTGGGAGGGCGGAAGTGGGCCGTTTTCATGGAGAGCCAGAAGGCAGTTGAGCTGTGCCGATGTTATCGAGTATTTTTTGTTCAACTCTTTGGTGTACAGTTCGGCACCGTGCATAAGTTTGCGGATCAAAAAGATGATCTCTTTGACCTTGTCGGGCGAAGATTTATTTTGCGGATTTTTGAAGGTGATATTTCTTTTCCTGGTGACCTGTGTTTTTGTGGTAACAGACATGCGAAACATCAGCTCCGAAATGAAAATTTCGCAAACTTAAAAATGCCGAAATATCAGTCCGCCGTCGCCGGACAGCGCATCAGCCCATTATTACTGCACCAATTTAAAAAAAATATCAAAATACCGATACTAGGTCAAGAGTACTTTTTACCCGTTCCGCAAACCGCTTCAATCATAACGGCCGATGAGACGCAGACGCAATCTATCGACATGCGATCTGCCTGATAGCACCTCCCGTCTGTGAATCACTGATTAAATCATTGACAGATATCTTTAACTGAAATAAATATAACTAAAATAATTAATAATGACAATGTTTTTATTAAAAAAATCGACAAAAATTATTTTAGCGATCGTAACGAAAGGATAGCACATGTGCGGCATTGCAGGCTGTGTCGGCGCCAAAGATACAAAAACGGTTAATCGTATGTTGGATGCACTACCGCATCGTGGCCCGAATGACAGGGGCCTCCATATTTTCGAAAACGGTGTTTTCGGTCACACCCGGCTGTCCATCGTGGATGTAGCTCACGGCCACCAACCCATTCTGGCAAACGACGGCACAACCGGAATCGTATGCAACGGCGAAATTTATAATTTCGCCGAAATTAAAAAGACGCTCACGCCCCGATATCGGTTCAAGACAGATTCTGACACCGAGGTCATTCTGCATCTTTATCGAGAAGAAGGCCCCGACTGTGTCAAAAAATTGAACGGCATGTTCGCGTTTGCCATTTTCGATGGGCCTGATGTCATGCTGGCGCGGGATCCCATCGGGATCAAGCCGCTTTATTACGCCTATGACCGGGAGCGGATTTATTTTACCTCTGAATTGGGCGCCATGACCCTGGCGGGGGTCGAGGAAGTGCACGAGTTTCCGGCCGGGCATTATTACACATCGCGAGATGGCTTTGTGCGCTACTACCGGGTGCCCGCGGTACAGGATGATCCCATTGCCGATGTCGATAAAGCAGTAGAGTTGATTCGGCGGACGCTCATCAAAGCGGTCAAGGACAGGCTGCTTTCTGATCCCGATGTTCCGGTCGGTTCCTTTTGCAGCGGCGGTCTGGACAGCAGCCTGGTGGCTGCAATTGCTGCCGAAAACATACCCCGTCTGCACACCTTTGCAGTGGGAATGCGGGGTGCCAACGGTGAGTTGAGCGACGATCTGAAAGCCGGCCGAATTGCTGCTGATCATATCGGCGCCACCCACCATGAGCTTATATTTTCAGAGGATGACTATTATGAGGCCCTTCCGCTGGTCATCCGCAAACTGGAAACCTATGATCCGTCGCTGGTGCGCTGTGCCGTACCGTGTTACTTTACCTGTCAATTGGCCGCCGATTATGTGACGGTGGTTCTCACGGGCGAAGGTGCCGACGAGCTCTTTGCCGGCTATCATTACATGAAGCATTTTGCGCCTGAAAAGCTGAATTTCGAGGCCCGGCGCTGTACGGCCAGCGTTCACAATATCAATCTTCAGCGGGCGGATCGCATGGGGATGCTTTTCAGCCTGGAGCTCAGGGTTCCGTTTTTTGACGTGGCCATGGTGGATCTGGCGATGAAGATTGCGCCGGAGCTTAAAATACGCGAGCATAACGGTGCCCGAATAGAGAAATGGATCTTGCGCAGAGCATTTGAGAACACCGGTTATTTGCCGGATGAGATTCTTTGGCGCTACAAGGTTCAATATACCCAGGGTGCCGGCTGCGAAAGCCTCGGCGCCAGGATGGCGGAAAAGCAAATGAGCGATGCTGCGGTTGAGCGGATTCGTTCCCGCCATCCACAGGCTCACATAAACAGCAAGGAGGCGGCGTATTATTTTGAAATTTTCAGGAAATTTCACCCCCAGGATTCGATTCTCAATTCGATCGGTATCTGGACGGGATTTGATTTTGCCGAGGAAAGACAGTCGGTTCAGGGCACCGTCGATGGGGATTTGAAACATCATGCAACGGCGAATAAGAGAAATTAAAAAATGCCTGGCAGTGTGCCTATTCTTGGAGGGTAAATAAAAATTCGGAGGAAAACAGAAAATGGCCTGTATTGCAGGCATTATTTCGCAGCACGCCCAACTCGACATCGACAGCACCGGACAGATGCGCAAAATGCTGCGACTCATGCGCCACCGCGGTCCGGACAATTCCGTGGTGCGCACCCTTTATGACGATCGCGGTGCTGTGGGGGCCAATGAAATCAACCTGTCGCCTCGACGGACCCGCTGCACCGCTCTGGATGAAGCACCTTACATCCTTTTTGACGGCGAACTGTTCAATGAGCGTGCCGCAGGGATGAGCGATCTGGAGCTGTTCAAAGAATTATACGATAAATACGAGCGGGACTGCTTTTCTCAACTGAACGGCAGCTTTGCATGCGCCGTTGTAGAGAAGGACGAAGAAGTCGTATTGGCACGAGACCATGTCGGTGCGCGGCCCCTGTTTTTCGGACACAAAAACAGCATTTTTTACTTCAGTAGCGAGATGAAGGGGCTTGTCGACCACGTTCAATTCGGCATTGAGGAGCTGCCCCCCGGTCATATATACAGCTCCAAAAAGGGCATCAAGGCCTTCGAGGCTTTTCAGCCCGAGGTGCCCGAAGTCGCCGAAAGTCCGGGCGAAGCTGCTAAAATTTTGCGGGAGCTGTTGATCGAAGCTGTGCGCCAGCGCATGGACGGCGTCGGGGCGGTCGCATTGAGCGGGGGGCTGGACAGCTCCATTGTGGCCGCCGTCGCCAGGGAATACAATCCCAATCTGGTTCTTTTCACGGGCACGATCGCCAGGAAGGCCGGCCCGGACCTGGCAAATGCCCGGCAGATGGCCGAATTTTTAAATCTGGAGCACCGCATCTACGAAATTACAGACGCGGATATCACCGATTTCATCCCCGATGCCGTCTGGCATCTGGAAAGTTTCGACGAGGATTGTATCAGCGGCTTCATCTCTAATTACTTTGTTTCGAAAATGGTCAAACAGCGCTGCAACAGTGTGCTGGTCGGCGAGGGTTCCGATGAACTTTTCGGCGGCTACCGCATGGTTTTGAAGCACCCCAAGGTCAACAGCACCGAAAAACGGGAACGGCTGGCCCGCAGGCTGGTGGATATTGCCTATAACACGGCGCTGCGACGCCTTGATCGCGGCTGGATGGCCAGCGGTGTCGACTACCAGGTTCCATTTCTCGACCCGCGGGTGGTTGCCTTCAGCCGCAAGATCCCGATGGACTGGAAAGTATACGGTGAGCAGCAAATCGAAAAGTATATTTTGCGGGAAGCCTTTCGAGACTTGCTTCCCGAACAGATCGCCAACCGGGAGAAATTGCGCTTTTCCATGGGTGTGGGCATGGACGATATCATGGATGAGATCGTCGCGGCGATCATCGATCCGGAAGAAATCAAAAAACGCCCCAAGGCCGCATACGGGATGCCGTTTGCGTCTTTTAAGGAGCTGTATTACTACGATCTTTTTCTGCAACAATTTCCACCTTCATACGAGAAACAAACGGTCAGATGGGATCCCTTTAAATAAGACTGCACCAGATGGATACAAGAAACATGTGCATGCAAACATCTTCGGACAGCTGCAATAGAGCCACGGACCACTTCTGCAAAATTGCGCAGTGGACCTTATGCTGGAAAGAGATTGATACAAGATGACAGAGCACACATTTGATCGTCTGCCAGCGCTGACACGGGCGGAGATGATGCAGATTCATGAGGCGTCTATGAATATCCTGGGCCGCGTGGGAGTGGCCTTCAATAGCGATGAGGCCTTGGAGATTTTTAAAACCAACGGTTTCAAGGTAGACGGCAAGACCGTTTTTATGGCTGCAAAAGACGTCCGGCAGGCCCTGGCGTCCGTACCGGCTGAATTTTTGCTTTCAGCCCGTAACCCGCAAAAAAATGTGCCGGTTGACGCCAACAGTTTGATAGCAGCACCGGGGTACGGGGCGCCTTATGTGATCACTACAGCCGGGGAGCGCCGCAAGGGCACCCTGCAGGATTACCAAAACTTTTGCAAGCTGATTCATACCTCCGATCATATCGATGTCACCGGATACCTGATGGCGGAGCCCTCTGACAGACCCCCCGAGCGGGCGTATCTGGATATGATGCTGGCAAACATTCTGCTGTGCGATAAGCCCTTTATGTGCAGCACCGTCTCCAAACAGGCGGCTGCAGACAGCCTGGCGATGGCCGCCATTGTTTTCGGCGGCCATCAAATAATTCAAGACCGGCCGGTGGTCATCGGCTTGATCAACTCGCGCTCACCGTTGCAATTCGGTCAAGAAATGGCCGGATCCCTGATCACGCTGGCGCGATGCGGGCAACCCTGTATCATCACGTCCGTTATCATGGCCGGGCTGTCCGGTCCCGTTAATCTGGCCGGCGCTCTGGCTCTCCAGAACGCTGAAATACTGGCAGGATTAACCCTATCCCAGCTCGTTCGCGCCGGAACGCCGGTGGTATACGGCTCGGCATCGGCGCCCATAGATATGAAGACCGGTGCCCTGGCCATTGGCGCACCGGAGCTAACCATCATCATTGCCGCTACCACTCAAATGGCAAGATTTTACAAGTTACCCAGCCGCTGTGGCGGCGGATTGACCGACGCGCATATCCCGGATGCCCACGCTGCGCTGGAGTCCGCTTTTAGCCTGCTGGCTGCCGTCAGAAACGGCGCGAATTTTATTTTGCATGCATGCGGTATTTTAAGTTCCTACATGGCGATGAGCTATGCAAAATTCATACTGGACGAAG